>CAZLBV010000066.1:0-10945 GCA_964557845.1 uncultured Eubacteriales bacterium
TCGGCCTTCCGATCCATCGTATGGATGCATCCCAAAAATCAAGGATTTTAGCCTATAAAGACGAAATCGAAAAGTGGCAGAAAGAATGCTTCAAATCCAAGAACAGATACACTCAATTCTATCAAAAACCAAGAGCCTGGTATAAAAATCCCTACATCATTTATCTGGGGGCCATTCTATTCGCTGCTGTTATTTTTTTTTTACTGTTATTTGTCTTTCCAAAAGCACAGCAGCCTTATGATTTCCGGATTGAAAAAAACCGCCTCATCATCCTGAGTGAACCCGGAAAAAAGATATGGGAGTATGATACAGAAATTGAAAATCTTAGATGCCGACGGTTTATCCTTGGGTGAATACTGGCACTCCGGACGATTGTCTGATTATGCTTTAACAGATTTAAACCAGGACAAAAAAAATGAATCGATCGTATCTGGAATGAACAATTATTATATAAAAGGGATGATCGCTGTTTTTGATCCGGGTAATATATCCGGGAGCTCACCTCAAATACAGGATGAATATAGATTCAAAGATATAGATTCCGGAACGGAAAAATACTACATTCTATTCCTACGCATTGATGTTGATAAGGCGGAGCACCTCAGAGAAAACATTTCGATCATCGATATTTTGAACAATGAAAGAATATCAGCGCTGGCGAAAAACAGCAATCTTCTGTTTGAATTTGATTTCAATGTCCACATCTAGACCATCCGCCCCAGCGATTCATTCAGAAGCGCCCATATAGCGCTGCGAAAACAAGGCAAGATCGAAAGTGAATTAGATGATGCCTATTTCGAACGGTTAAAAGAGAGTTTGCTTTATTTCGACAGTAAACTTTGGATTTCGGAGATGACCATGCGAAATCCCTGGGATTGAGCTGGTTTCTTTCGCTTCGTAAGAAAAAAGCAACCGCTGCCTTAATCCTTCTGGCCTTACTTATTCAATTCTTTCTATGAGATCTTGCAGCCAAAACCCTCCCCCTCATAGGAAAATCCCATAATCTAAAGAAAAGAAGGATGAACATGACACAAAACCCGAATTTGCTTCTTTAAAATTCGGCTGGAAAATTTCGGTTTAGGCTGAAAGCTCCGAACGGCTTCGTAATAGCCGCAGGAAAAGCCTGCGAGAGTAAGGCCGGCTGCAAGAACGGGGTCGAATCAGTATAGACGAACGCCCCGATCGCGGATGTGGTGGATCTGGCGTAAGGTTTCTACTCGCTCATAATCTTTATAAACGCCGGGTCGTGAATCTGTTCGATTTTTCTGCTTATATTAAGTAATTAATAAAATAAATTATAGTCTGTATCTAGGGGTGAACTAATCTTGTTTTAAAATTATTGAATCTGTAGCTTCAATAAACTTTGAAGTCCTGTTTAAAATCTGTTCGAGTTTTAAAATATATAGTCCAATTGCAATATTATATTTAGCCCGTGGAGTCGGAATTTTTATCTTTACTCCACTTTTAAGAATTACTCTAATTATATTAAAACCACTACATAAATTTGAAATCTTTGAATCATCAAATGAATTGAAATTAACATCATGAGCAAATGTATTTCTTATTTCAAGAATATGATTTAAGTCTTCTATGATATCATTATTAATTAATCCTAACATTTTAAAGAAGTCTATTTTTTGCTTTGTAGTTCGATTTTTTATTAGATCAGATCCGCCTATTAATTTCTTCTTCAAAATCTTGGTTATAAAACCTTCGAGATAAACGCAACCAAGAACAGCAGCACCCCTATCTGATTCTTTATTAAATTCTTCTTGAAATTTCTGGTATTCCGGTCTGTTTATAAACGAAATTGAAAATCTCGTCATGATTCCCTCCATAAATAAATTTAAATATTTCCCCCCTAAATCCTCCTAACGAGCTTGGTTGCGAAGATACTGATCAGCCCGCCGAGCGCCCGGCAAGTTTTATTCTTCTCCATTACTCTCCTCTTCTCCCTCCCTCTCCGGCTTCTCCAGCAGGTGGGGGTAGTGTTCTTTGATTTGCTTCTCTAGCCCATGATCGATTTTAGCCTGATAAAGGCTTTTGACATTGAAAAGCTGATGTAAGGTGAGGTTTTCTGCTCCACTTAGATTGGCTCTCGTTAAATTGGCATTCGTGAAGTCTGCCATATTGAGATTGGCTCCCAAAAGATCTGCTTCAAATAAATCAGTCTCTCTAAGATCTGCCCAGGTCATGTCTGCTTTCCTAAAATCGGTTCCTTTGAGGTTAGCTCCCAGGAAATCGGCATCCTTAAGGTTAGCATTCATGAAGGAAGATTTATTAGCGTTAGCATTTTCGAAACTGGCTTTCATCAAGATAGCTTTAAAAAGGATGGCTTGCGTCAAGTTTGTTCCCCAAAGATTGGCTTCTGTTAGGTTGATATACCTAAGGTCAGCATTTTCTAAAAAACATTCAGTTAATTTTATTCTACTAATCCCCTCCCTATTCAATCTCTTAATATTGCCGACGATTTTATACATTGCCTCCTCAGATTTCCACCCTCTGAAATCATCAATCTCCTCCTGCTATCTTTTTATATCGAGCTCTCTTTTTAATCTCTTCTCTCCTAACCGCTGCAGTATAAAAATCAGAACACCAATTATTAAAATGTCAAACAACATTCCATGAGCTTCAACTAATATATTTTTAAAAATATCTCCTTCATAATGATATTTAAAATATGTGATACCAACTATAAGCACAGTTAAAAAGATAAAAACAACTAACGCAGTTAAGGCCGGTTTCATAGCAATTTTTTCTATAAAATCCCTTAGCTTTTTCACTTCATATCCTTACACTTCCTCATCCTCCGGTCTTTCCCGCAAGTGGGGATATTGGCGGTTGACTTGTTCCAGCAGATCAGGATCTAGTTGAGCTTCATATAAGGTTTTTGTTTGAGAAATCTGGTCAAGGGTGAGATTAACAGCTCTTCTTAAATCACATCTTCTGAAATCAACATTTCGAAGATTCGCACCTTCAAAATTGGCCTTAGTAACTACAGCAAAATTTTTTATTTTTGCATCCTCGAAATCCGTTGAAACTAGTGTTGCTCCAGTTAGGTTGGCTTCTGCCAAAAAGGCACCCTGTAATTTTGCCTGTGTGAGAAAAGCATTTGAAAGATTTGCGCCCCAGAAAGAGACTTCTCGTAGATCTGAATTTACAAACACAGCTCGTGATAAATTGGAAAATCCAAAATAAACTCCCCTGAGGTCCATTTCCCTGAAATTAGCGTTAAAAAGATAACAAAATTTTAAATCAACTTTTTTTGCTCCGTCGCTCCTCATCCTTTTCAAAAGTCCTTCTATTCTATGCATCGCTTCTCTTCCAGCCCATCTACTTAAAGAATCAATTTCCTCTTGCCATCCAAAAATTCGCTTCCTTCTATCTCTTATCTCGTTAAGAGCAAGAATGATAATTCCAATGACTAGTATGTCAAGCAGCATCCCGAAAGCTTCGATAAGTAATCCCCCTCCAAAGCCTTCAATCCTTTTATAAGTTTTCCATGCGAGAATCCCCCACAATAATGCGAAAAGAATCAAAACAAAAATAGCAATTCTAACTGACTCGGGAATCTTACGCCAAAGGGGGATCATTTAAAAAATACTCCATATGCAGCAATCGCAAGTCCTAAAACAGAGATAACCACTAAAATCCAGTTCAGGGTTTTGATTTTTTTTGTGAGTTCATTGGTAGTTTGTGAATTTCTCTCTGTCGTATCTTTAAGTCTATCGATACTATCTATTAACACAGCCAAAAGGAAATTTTTATCATCGCCAGCTCGGCCTTCATCTAAAATTAATCTCAAAGCATCCGCCTTCCTTTCATCCCTTGTTCTTTTTGGTTTCTCGGACATGCTGTTTTCTCCTTTTCGATCTCCGATGTTGACACTTAACGGAAATACATTTTTCTTTCATATTCATTAAACATAGAAATTAATAGCTGAAAATATTATGAAAAAAGTAAATCCAATAATAAGAGAGATTTTAGTAAGATAATCATAAAAAACGATTCCGTTTAAGGAACGAGAAAGCTTTTCATTCATACTTTTTGCCCTCTCCTTATTATCTTCATCATATGATATCCTTATCCCGGTTGCATATAATATCGCATTTGTTGTATGCGTCATTGGTAATATAGAGCCTATAAGACACACACCGAAGGCAACCAGGGAAATAATAATTAAACAGACTCCTTTTGGATTACTGAATATTTTTTCAAGAAAAGCAACAAGAATTAGAATTGCCCCACTACTTACGGTAGTTAAATGCTTAAAATAATCAAACTGAATTCTCTGTACTTCCTTTAGTCTCTCAATGTTTCCTAAAACTTCATCTATTTTTTCCGACATTGATACTCCTCCTTTTAATCATTTAATTCTCCAAAGAATACTACTTGTCAGCGGATTACACACCGAACAAGGCGTATATCCTTTAACCTTTGCCTCGTCTAAATCGATAGGTATACAGCTATCTTTTAGATACTGGCAGTTCCATCGATGATATCTTGATCCGATTTCTCCTAAGTATAAGATTATTTCCAATGAAACAATCGAATGTTCGGTTTCGAAAAAAGCAAAGCTCTTTTTAAAATGTCTACTTCTCTTTTTTTGCAGTTAACAGACAATTCCAAATCAGAATCAAGGCCATCATATAAATCTTCCATGCCGTATTCAATTAAGGATGTTCTGTTTAAAACATCAGTCAATTGAAACTTAGCTCCTTTTGCATAATAAATTTAAGGAAATTTCTATTTTCTTTTGATGCGATATTTCACCTAATATCAAAATTCCACCCTTTAAGTGACACAATTATGATTTTTAATAATACATATGAAAACCAACCTGGTCAATAAAAATCGCAGGAAAAAATGCAAAAAATACAGTATAAAAATATTTGTATATGTTACTCAAATGGGAAGGTAAAAAGGAAAATTCCAGGGATCGATCATTGATATCACATGGGAGGAAGCTGGTATGTTCTATGCCTGATACAGATTTGCGTGTAAGCTAAAGAACGTCAACACTAGAATGGGAATTAATTGCCGAAGATGTATCATTTATTCTTTTTTTTCTCTTTTTCCCAGAATTCCCGGGGAGTAACGATCAAGGTTTTCCGGTATTTTTTTAGCACAAGGAGATCTTCATCTCCTGTGACAATGAATTCCGGATGCATTTTTTCTGCCAGGCCGAGTATGTGAATATCCTTTTTATCCCGGCAGGCCTTGTTATCGACAAAAGCTTCCTCACTAAGAAGACAGCTTTCTTTTAAATAAGAGATGAGCATATGCACATTTTCAGAGGGCATCTTTAATTTATTTTGCAGATGGGAGAATAGCTCTGATAATATTGTTTCGCTGATGAGAATAGTATGCCTTTCCAGGCAAAGTTCAAAAACAGCATGAGCTAATCCTCTGGTGGCAAATGCAGAAAAAATGACATTTGTATCAAATATAACTTTCATGAAATCTGTTTATAAACATCTTCATCAGTCATAATGCCCTGGGCTTCAGCAAAAGGCAGGGTCATTTCCCTCAGCTTGCGGAATCGATAGAGCGAAACATATTTTTTTAGGGATTCTCGGACCAAATTGCTAACTGGAATACCTTCCTTTTCACTGATCTCCTTCAGGTCTTTACTTAAATCATCAGGGATCCTCACCGTCATTGTTTGACTCATTTGCTTTCTCCATGTAATACAATGTAATACACATTCTCATGGCTGTCAAGGACAGTTAGAGTCGATCATCCTATTGATAAAATTAACTCTAACTTTTAAGATCAATTATGGGCCCAAAAAATCACTTCTAATCAAGATTCTTCAGGGGAAAAAATTATAAATTATTTGATATCAATCAATTATATCAGCCAAGACGCATTTATCATTTATACACTTATAGCAATTATATTATTTCTTCAAAAAAGGCATGACCTCCCGCAGAGTGAAATCCACCCAGAAAACACCGCAGTCCTGAGTGATATGCTGGGCAAGGGTTTTTCCGAGTGTTTCAGGTGGGATCCTAAGCTTGCTCCAGATAGCTCTATCCCGGGGATATCCAACCTGAAAAAAGACCATGTTAGGCGCAAAATAACCGGCCCAGTATTCAATGAACTCCCTGGTCATATGATCATAGTCATCAAACATCTGGCTGTCATCCACGAATATAATATCTCCCCGGTAACTGGGAGGCATCCAATATCTATCCCAATGCTTGAGGAATATCCGGTAATCTGGATCATGGGATTTCACCCGTTCCTCCCACTGCTGAGCAGAAATATCATCAACCGGAACACCCCGCTCAGGATTATCCGCTTCCTTATACCACTCGACATCCACCCCGAACCCAATGACACATTCATGATGTTTGTACCGCTCTAAAATAAGATCGATCAGAGTGAGCATGTCGGCATGAGCCGGTTCAACCTGAAGGAAAATTTTGATTCCGGCCTTATCAAAATGATCGAGGTAAGGCTCGTGTTTGTCATAGTCTAAAAATACGATATTCTCATACTCCCCACCTTCCGAGGGAAATTCCAACCGGCATGACCGCGGACGGTCAAAGCTTCCCACGATCCAGATGGCACAGGGGGTAGCACCCCGATAATAATCACCCATGGTAAACATCACCTTGGCCCATTCTTCCGGACTGGGAAAAGGTTTTATTCCGTAATGAGAGGAACGGGCACCAGCATATCTGACATTCTTCACAGGACGCCTCTCATCCAGTTTATATTCTTTGGGCATAAATATCCGGCAACCATCCATCAACAAGATTAAAAATAGACTTGATATCAAAATAATCCGTTTCATATTATTCTTCCAATGATCTAATTTTAAGCTTTTTTGAGTATAAAAAAAATCATTTTTTATTTTTCGATTTTTTTTCGATTTCTTGAAACCACAATCAAAATCGACTAAACTTTATAGACCTATTTTATAAAGATACTTCCTAATGACGGCAACAACAATTACCGCAGTTTTCTTGATCATAGCCGGAGCTGTGATCATGTTGATCAACGTCATAAAATTTATGAATGTTCCCGGTCTCATAAAAAATATCACAGTCGAAGGATACTCCGGATTAAAACGATTTTTTTTATTTCATTTGATCTTGATGATATTCTTTTTTCTGGGATACCTCCTCGTTCTTTATGCTTACGGATCGGATGTACACCTAATCGGCGCCTTAACCGTCGGGCTGATATTTTTACTAGTGGCCATATTTATCCTTTTTGGTATCCTGCTCCAGCTTAAAATGTTGTCATCGATCAAACATAATTATGAAAAAGCGCTCAAAGCCACTGCAGAATTGGAGAAGAAACACCTCCAACTGAAACATGAGATCGAAGAGAGGAAGTTGTCTGAGGCGGCCCTTCGAGCCAGCGAAGCCTTCAATTCCGCTCTTTTTAAATACAGCCCAGTGGAAACAATAGTCGTTGACCGGGAGGGCCGGATAATAAAATTCAACCAGGCCAAAGTCGATTCAGGGGACCGGCTGCCGGAGATCGGTTCCATAATGTATAAAGACTATGGAGCCAGTCACACGATTGATATGCACGCTGAACTAATAAAATGCATAAAAACCGGTCAAATAAAAACTTTTGACGGAATGATTTATGGAGATAAAATCCTGAAAATCTCGATCGCGCCTTTACTTGAAGGAGCTATAATCACATCTCAGGATATCACCCAGGAAAAAAGAGCCAGGGAACAGATCGAGCGTTCTCTAAAAGAAAAAGAAACTCTCCTTCAGGAGATCCATCACAGAGTCAAGAACAACATGCAGATCGTATCCAGTTTACTCAGGCTCCAATCACAACAGGTGAAAGATCCGGAAACTCTGGAAATTTTCAATGCCTGTCAAAACCGCATAAACTCAATGGCACTTATCCATACAGCCCTTTATCAGTCAAAAAATATTGCCAGCATTGATTTCAAAGATTACTTATCCAGGCTGATGCGTCAGTTAATATTAGCCTACAATAAACAGGATTCTTCAGTCGATTATTCCATTGAAGTTCAGGACATCCACCTTGAAATTGATAAAGCCATACCCTGTGGTTTGATCGTCAGCGAACTCATCTCTAATTCCTTAAAACATGCTTTCTCAAGAAAAACGAAAGGACTGATAACGGTTCGAATGCAGCAAGGACAAACCGGGAAGTACACATTGATCATTGCTGATAATGGAATCGGGTTTCCCGAAGGAATTGATTTTCGAAGAATTGACAGTCTGGGCCTGCAATTGGTAACTGACCTAACCTCTCAACTGAGAGGGACTATAGACTTGAACACAACTTCGGGAACAGAATTCATCATTAAATTTTAATCTATCCGCTTCGGTTTTGCGCACGCTCGATCAGTGTCAATAAAGTCGTGATCTTATTCTGGGGAAGTTCAAAAATCCGGCCGATCTCTGCAGTGGTAAAATTTTTTTCTAAAAATTCATTTACAGGAAGCATTCCATTCCAACAAAACCTTATTTTAGAACAGGGCAGCCCTTCCCTAACTATTCTGCAGTAGATAAAATTAACATGGTGCCCGAGGATCGGACAGTATTTTTCTAATTTATCATATGTTTCTAGATCGCTCATTTAGCTTTTGTCCCATTCTTACCACCTGCCTGTGTTCTGAACCGAAGGCCGGGGAAAATCCTTCAATGCTTCTAAGGAAGCCTCCAACTCATTTTCAGGAAGAGGATAATTCTGGAGCTTACCATGCAGGAACCTTTCATAGCCGGTTAAATCCATTAGGCCATGACCGCTCATGTTGAATAAAATCACTTTCTCTTTTCCTTCTTCTTTAGCATTTAAGGCTTCTGTTATCACCGCAGCAATAGCATGGCTGGTTTCAGGAGCGGTAATAATACCTTCGGTTCTGGCGAAAGTCAGTGCTGCCTGGTAGCATTCAACCTGATCAATTGCCCGGGGCGTTATCAATCCCTCGATTATCGATTGGGACATAAGGGGCGCTATCCCGTGGTACCTTAATCCTCCTGCATGAATAGGAGGAGGTATAAATCCATGCCCCAATGAATGCATGGGAAGCATAGGAGTCATCCGAGCGGTATCACCATGATCATAGACAAAAGGAGCTCGTGTCATAGTCGGACAGGATGTGGGTTCAACTGGAATTATCTCGATATCATCACCATTGATCTTATCATATATGAAAGGGAAGGCGAGCCCGGAGAAATTACTGCCTCCCCCGGCGCATCCTATCAAGGTATCGACCTTTTTTTCACCTATTTTAGCAAACTGTTTTTTGGCCTCTAATCCGATTATTGTTTGATGCATCAAAACATGGTTAAGCACACTTCCTAGAGAATACCGGGTATTCCCAACAGGATCAGTAACAGCCTCTTCGATCGCTTCGCTGATGGCAATCCCAAGACTGCCGGGAGAATCAGGATGTTTCTCGAGGATCGCTCTTCCCGCTTGAGTCTGGTCACTGGGGCTGGCAACACAATTCGCACCCCAGGTTTCCATCATCATCTTTCTAAATGGCTTTTGATCATAACTGATGCGTACCATATATACTTTACATTCCAGACCTAAAAGAGAGCAGGCAAAGGCTAAAGCACTGCCCCACTGCCCTGCTCCTGTTTCGGTAGTTAATTTCTTGATTCCTTCTTGTTTATTGTACCATGCCTGAGCCACAGCGGTATTCGGTTTATGGCTTCCGGGAGGAGAGACACTCTCATCCTTGTAATAAATCCGGGCAGGCGTCTTTAAAGCTTTCTCTAAATATTTTGCGCGCCTTAAAGGAGATGGTCTCCATCGATAGAGAATATCCAAGATCTCTTCCGGAATATCGATCCATCTTTCCCTGCTTACTTCCTGTTCGATCAATCCCATAGGAAAAACCGGCGCTAACATTTCAGGTGAAAGGGGCCTTCCGTCCGGCCCCAGAGGGGGCTGAAGCGGCGTGGGTAGATCTGCTGCCAGGTTATACCATTTACGAGGGATCTCATCTTCATCAAGAAATACTTTTACGTTCATGATCTATTCTCCTTTAATTTTTAATTTGAACTTCTTTTATCAGAAAGTTTTTTATATATCTCTATGACTTCCTTAAATGCTGAATTGGTCTTTTTCAGTTCTTTTGATCCCCTGGTTATCTTACATAAACTTAAACCCAGTTTTTTTGAGATTTTTCTCTGGCTCATACCTTTATCTAATAATTGAACCAGAGCCCATCTGGTAGAGACCTCTTCGATCTCATTCGGAGTCAATATGCTTTTCAGGAATCGCTCTATTAAATAAGGATCATCAATTTGAGCCAGGCTTAAAGAAATCTCTTTCAATTTTCCCATTTCTTTCACCATATGTTTCTATTTATAGAAACGTATCTATTAATAGAAACGTACTATAAATAAAACATCCTGCTTTGTCAATACTTTCAAGCAAAAACTTTAAAATTATTTCATTTCATGATATTTTTATATTTTCTGGCCAAGAGTTGGATTAAATGAAAGTTAGGCATAGATCATCGGTTTTCCTGGTATTATTCATCTACTTATTGGCTTCTATTTTTATCTTTGGGGATCAATACGAAGAGATACAGTTTAAACATCTAACCCTTGATGATGGACTATCGCAAAGCACAGTTTTTTGCATTCTTCAGGATGAGAAAGGATTTTTATGGTTCGGTACCGAAGATGGCATGAATAAATATAACGGTAAAAAAATCATACAAATCAATCCGGAACCAGGCAATCCCAACAGCTTGACTTATAACTATATAGGCGCCATATATGAGGACTCCGCAGGCTTCCTCTGGATAGGGACCCAAGGAGGAGGGCTGGACCGTTATGACCCTGAAACTGACAACTTCACTCACTTCAGATCAGGGCCCAACCCAACCAGTAATCTTAGTGATGATTTTATTAATGCCATATGCCAATGCAAGCACGGAAAGATCTGGATCGGCACAAACAACGGATTAAAT
>CAZLBV010000067.1:0-6770 GCA_964557845.1 uncultured Eubacteriales bacterium
CACCCGAGGAAGAACCGGTCTTTAAAAGACTATCCTCATATTACCGGCAGTATAGAGAAATTCTGGAAAATATGGATATTCTCGAATTCGAAAGTCTGAAAGATCTTGGCCATGCTGTTCGCTATGGAAGATTCCAAAAAGACTTTAAACTTTCCTCACAAATTGTTAACCGCTGTTTTGATGCCCAGCAAAAACAATTTGCCGAAAGGCTGTTAGATACTACTCTCGGTATGCATTTAGTGACACTGGCTGCTTATGAACTTCTAACACCCCTTCGCAAGATCAGGCTTTTAAAACGTGTCTTAATGCTTTCCCGGAGGGAAAAGTTATGGGGATACCAAGCCGGCTCCTTTGTTATCGGAAGTCTCGTCAAACCGTCTTCTTCAGTTTCATTCTGGAAAAGTTTTAATCCTGAAGAGATCGGGCAGCTTATCAATGAATGGATCCTGCATGAAAAATATATCACTATTATGAATAATGTGGGAGAAAAGAAAATCAGCAGAGCTAAAGATCTCATACTTACCCAGGGATTAAGCAGTTTACACCTTCACCAAGGCTTCATCGGAGAACTTATGCCGCTCAAATTGAGCGGAGTGGATTTGATGAGTGTTAAAAAAAGTCTCAAAAAAAACTATGACCAACAAACAAAGAGCGTAATAGATACTCTTCTTAAGCCTTATTCAGCAATATATGATTTTTCTTCTCCGTGGAGCCTTAAGACGCTGGAACGTATCTGCCGGGATAACAATGTACCTCTCCCTGCCTCCGATGATATTTAGCAGAGTGATTAAAATCCACTTCCTCAGATTTAGTGGGGTGATATCCGGTTAATTCTTAACAAGAAAAAATCAGTCCTGGGACAAAAAAATGGGTTGGGTCAGCGCCACTCTCCCATTTGAATCCAATATCTTCGCCCGGATATAAAGGGTTGTCTCGTTAAACCTATAAGCGGGATCCAGAGATTCTGACTGAGAGAGGATCCTGCCTTTCTCACCTATGAATAGTGTGGTGAATTGGGTCCCTGTGTTTGGACGAATACTGATCTTTAATTCATTTTTCGTAATCACATACTTGTCTAAAATCACACCGGTGCTGACATAAAAATTACCGCTCTCGAGCGCTTCAAGTATGGATTTTTCCGTCAATTCCTCAGCTTCCACCATGACCCACGATTTACCCGGATAGGTGGCTATCTCGTGCATATCATCGGTACCGATGCCATAAATTATCTTGCCCGCAGTCAAGGCATCATCCCACATCTCCTCTGTGCTGGGATGTTCTTCATCACCTGCATTATTGACCAAGGGATGGGCATTTAAAACTTCAAAAAGAACACAATCATCGACCGCTATTAATTCCTTTGAACCGAAAGCCCAGTGAAAATTCGGATGGGCCAGGACAGGTACAGCGCCGGCTTGACGGATGGATACTACATTATTCTGCAGTGTGGACACTATTCCCTCGCCTCCTGTAGGCTCAATCTTTTCATCATACAGGCCTAAGGCCAGCAGGTGCAGAGGGATTTTTTCAAATTGATCGGAAATTTCATTTCCAGAGATCAAAATAAATTCATCCGAAACAAGATCTCCAAAATCATGGACTCTGGTTATGAAATTATGATCGGTAATCGAAAGAAAATCATACCCGTGATCTTTATACCAGAGAATAACATCCTTAGGGTTTGTGTCTCCATCAGAGTTTGTGGTATGGGTATGAAGATTTCCCTTATACCAATGCTGTTGTACTTCAGGTGAACAAGAAGTTAAAAAAAATAATCCGGCGACCAAAAAAACTAAATAATAAATTGTTCTCATCAAGAATAGAAACAAATTTTTTTTGTTTTTCATATTATTTCATCCTTTTCTAAAAAATATCACAGCCTGATAAATCAGGTCAATTGTTGATATTTGAACCATCATTAATTAGAATGCGTATAATATATATAAAAAGCTGCATCTGAGCTGGCTTTTTTTATGAAAAAAAATTTTTTTCATTTATAAAGGAGAAAATATATGAAAAGATTTCTCGCCTTATTTATACTTATTTTTTTTATCGTGACACTCCATGGATATGCTGCCTTGAGCAAGCATATCGTCGACTACCGCATAAAAGCCAAACTTCTAACCGAAGAAAAAGCTGTGGAAGGACAAGAA
The DNA here is from genome assembly GCA_964557845.1 of uncultured Eubacteriales bacterium. Lineage (GTDB taxonomy): Bacteria > Acidobacteriota > Aminicenantia > Aminicenantales > Aminicenantaceae > CAZLBV01. Next base: position 2,154 of record CAZLBV010000067.1, read on the forward strand.
ACTTTAACCTGGCTCAATGACAGCAGTATTCCAGTTTCAGAACTTCAATTTCATCTCTATTTAAATGCATTTAAAAATAACCAGTCTACCTTTATGAAGGAAAGCGGCGGGTCGCACCGGGGATTCAAACTGGATGAGGATGAATGGGGCTATATCGACATCAAAAGTTTCAAGATCAAATTCGGACCAGACCTGACCTCTGCTATCGAATACATCCAGCCCGATGACGGAAATGAAGAGGACAGGACCGTGATACGGGTCATCCTGCCGGAACCTGTGCCTCCGGAGCAGAGAATAATTCTCGATATTGAATTTTATGCCAAACTGCCCCGGGTTTTCTCTCGTTCCGGCTTTTATGATGATTTCTATATGATTGCCCAGTGGTTTCCCAAGATCGGGGTATTTCAGGATGGTCAATGGAACTGCCATCAATACCACTCCAATTCAGAATTTTTTGCAGATTTCGGCGTTTTTGAAGTAGAGATAACCGTCCCTGAAGAATTTATCGTGGGAGCAACCGGAAAAAGAACAAATGAGAGCAGTCACAATGGAACCAAAACATACACCTATTATCAGGAAGATGTCCATGAGTTTGCCTGGACCGCCTGCCCTGATTTTGTGGAATTCAAGGAACCATATCGGTTGAATCATCCTCAGGTTGATACTGAGATCACTCTTCTCATCCACCGCAGTCATCTCAAATTGAAAGAACGCTATCTAAGCGCTTTGAAAAACGGGATCCAATTTTACAGCCAGAGTTTCGGTCCCTATCCTTATGACACCATAACTCTTGTCGACCCCCCCATTAAAGCTTCAGGCGCAGGCGGAATGGAGTATCCCACCCTGTTTACGACTATGGGATTCTCCTTCCTGCCGGAGGGCATTTATCTTCCGGAAATGGTAACCATCCATGAATTCGGACATGGATTTTGGTATGGAATCGTTGCCTCCAATGAGTTTGAAGATCCCTGGCTGGATGAAGGCATCAATTCCTATTCGGAGGCGAAAGCCATGGCAAAATACTATGGCGAAGACCGTTCTATGATCGATTGGGGCGGAATCAGGATATCTGATTTTCTGCTTCAGAGGATCCAGGTAGCCGCCGTGAGTAAACTCGATCCTATCCTTAAAAAAAGCTGGGAATTTTATTCCGGGGGCAGTTACGGCGTCAACTCCTACCAAAAAGCATCTATCACCCTTCTGACCTTGGAAAATTATCTGGGTAAAGAGGTCATGTCTGAGATTATGCGCACATATTTTGAAAGATGGAAATTCAAACACCCTAAAACTCAGGATTTCTTCGATGTGGCTGAAGAAGTAAGCGGAGAAGATCTTGATTGGTTCTTCGACCAATTTTTTCGGAGTCCGGACACTCTGGATTATACTGTCGGCAGTTTGAGTTCTAAGGAAATAAGGCCACCCGTGGGATTATTCAATGGTGAGCTTAAAATAGAAGAAAAAGATAAAGGCAAAGACAACGATGTCTATAAAAATGAAGTCACCATCGTACGAAAAGGAGAACTTTATTTCCCGCAGGAGATCCTGATCACTTTTGAGGATGGCCAGGAGATCCGGGAAACCTGGGACGGGAAAAATCGATGGGTAAAATATACCTACATCAAACCCAAAAAATTAAAATCCGTACAGATCGATCCTGATAAAAAGATTCAGCTCGATATCAACCATCTTAATAATTACAAAGTCTTTGAACCGAAAAAAAGTTTTTCCTTAAAAACCGCGCTGGGAAGTATGTTGAATTTTCAGAATCTGCTTTCCCTGTTTTCTTTCTGATGAGGAGATAAAGATGAAAGTATTTAAAAGCTATGCCAATGGAATAAAAGAAACAACCAGAAATCCGAAAATGGTTCTGCTGCTCTGGTTGATCAATTTTATGTTCGCATCAGTGATCTACTTCCTGGTGTCGGGCCTGTTCAACTCCGCAGTGGCTCCCCACATTGATGCAGACCAGATGATCAAAACGCTGGACTTTTCCGTGATCTTAGATTTTATTCTTGCCAACGGAGGATCTCTGAGCACGATATTCTCTATCGGGTTGATCCTTACCATTATGTATTTTATCATCAGCCATATGCTTTACGGTGGTATCCTTCACACTTTGAAATTGAAAAGGGAATATGAAAGTGGGAAGGAGAAAACCCGTTTTATGGCTGTTTTCTGGCAAGGAGCAGGAAAATTCTTCTTCCGTTTTCTCTTTTTAACTGTGCTTTCTATTCTGCTCTGGTTGGTTTTTTTGATCATTAACCTTATCCTCACTCCCATCGGCAGTGTGTTAACTGAGAATGGGGCGAACGAACCGATACTGATTTATGTTTTTATCGGGAGAGTGGTCATTGCTTTATTTTTGATCTTTTTGATCAAGATGATCATGGATTATGCCCGTATAATGATCGTGGTTGAAAACACATCAAATGTGATCCAGAGTTTTCGCCGGGCGATCGGTTTTGTCTTCCGGCATTTTGGGAGAACTCTGGTTCTATTCTATTTGATCCTGATTACAGGCCTACTTTTATTCTATATCGGATATTTTCTAAAAAACCTTATCAATACCACAACTCTTACGGCTGTGATCATAGCATTTATCATCGGCCAGATTATCATTATGATCAGGGGATGGACCACAATCTTCTTCCAATCCGGCCAGCTGGAGTTCTATTCAGCGGGAACAGACTCATCGGTTAAAGAAGATTAAACTTTAGGAGTTTAAGGCCATTTTCACTGAACCTGGATCATAAGCGGCCTGCCCTGAATGGAGCTGTATAAGTTATACCGCGAATTCAGGGCAGTGCAGTGGCCGTCCCATGTCCGCCCCCACCCACCTTCCCTCAAGGAGACGGAATTTTTGTTCTTGATGAATATTCGAAACTGCCTGGATTATTCAAGAGCCGAGGTTGCTGCCACGGCAAGGCCGCAGCTCATGAGATAGTGACCCATCCACTCCTTTTATGTATTCAATGGATTTCACGAGATCAGCGAATAAACGATATTACCTGGATCATCAGCGGACCGAGGTTAGTGCATTTGCGAGGCGTCGGCAGGTGAAAATGTAGTCAACTACCTTGAACCTGCCAAGCCGAAGCAAATGTTCTGAGATCGGTTCGCCCGTAGGGTAAAAGAGGCCGATATTAAATCAAAAAAGTTTAATGATCGATTCCATGTATCTTCTTTCAGTATAGAATCAATTTCCTAAAAAGAAAGAGATAGGTATTCCAATCGGCCTATTTTACTGATGATTCAGGAAAAAATTAGTTTTGTTCGATGGCCAGCTCAAGCATATTCGTAATCGACGAATAACTCTCTTCCAGCCGGCTGCGAAAAGGCTCCAAAGAATCAGCGATAGATTCCGGCACTCCATCCTCCCAAGGCAGTCGGTACCGGTCTTCATCAAGAGCGGCGATCTCTGCTTCCAGAGCGGAACGCCAGGTTTCATCGATCTCCTCAGGAGGGGCTTCCATCATTTTGATGTATTGATTTTTCATCATGGGCAGGATCATTCGGTGCATTCTGCGGAGTATCTGGTCACGGCGGATCTCACGGCTCTCTTCATCGTCCCAGTCGCGAAACCTAGGCCGTTCATTGTCTTCTCCTATCTGGAAATCCGGGCCATCCGTCAAGGGTTTCCCCAACCAACTATAGAAGGTGATCACATAGATATAAAAATATTCACCCGGTCCCATTTCTTCTTCCAATAATGCCAGATTGCGGTTCGCATAATACTCAGAGATCTGGGGGATCAAATTCAAGCCGGTTTTAATTTTATTGATAGTAGAGCTCTGCTCTTCTTCAGGAATTTCTTTACCACCCCATTCTCCATCAGACAAGACGTAGATCGAATCAGAGATCTGCTCGAGGGTAGGGATCAATCTTTCCCTGACTCTCAGGAAAGCTTCGATCCGATCCGGCATTATGGTTCCATCCGGATTAGGAGTGTATTCGGTGATCTTCCCATAACGATCGGTTAAAGTCTTCATAACAGCATTCGATTCTTCAAATCCTTTGACCAGATCTCTTACATAAAAGACACTTGTGACGACCAGAACGACTGCGATCAGGATCATGACTCCGCAGCCCACACCACAGCCGATCAGCCATTTCTTTGTATTCGATGATCCGGATTTACTGGCTTCCATTTCTATCCTCCCTTATTAAGCACGAAATTTTTTACCGAGACATCTCCAGTTCTACCTGTTTTCCGGTTTGTTCGTGCATGTATTCTATATAAAGATTATTTAGATCCTCTCCAGCCAATTCCTCTTTGGTCTTCATCATCACTAATTTTCCCTTCATCATGAATCCAACTCTATCGGCAATGAATTTAGCACGAAAAATATCATGAGTGGACATAAAGATAGACTTTCCTTTATCACGGAGTTCGAGCAGAAGATCCAAAAACTCCTGACCTGATTTTGGGTCCAATCCTGATGTCGGCTCATCTAAAATGATATTGGGGGCATCTTTGACAATCGCAATAGCAATCCCGAGTTTCTGGCGCATCCCCTTGGAAAACTTCTTCATTCGCATAGTGAAAGCTTCTTCCTGAAGCCCTACTCGCCTAAAAATCACTGCATAATCGCTTTTTGTGAGATCCCGTTTCCCGGC
>CAZLBV010000068.1:0-14278 GCA_964557845.1 uncultured Eubacteriales bacterium
AAAAACAAAAGAAGAGTTGGTATAGATCACCTTTTTCTTTGTCAAATCTCTCAGTGTAACTTTTGCAACTACCGTTATACTGTAACGGTCCGCGGTCGCAGTCTGGGCCGAGAATCCAATAGGGTTGGCATTGAAAGCAACGATTTCTCCCATGAGGACAGCATTCGATGATCCCATATCCTGGGAAAGCTCTACTTTCCCGCGCGAGACCAACTCATTAATGACGCTTTGAGTAAGTTTTAGATCAAGCTGATACCTGGTCGTTGAATTTTTGAACATGGGAATGGCAATTGATTTTATATGTTCAGGCAGGGAACTGCCTGTGCCGCGGAGATTATAACCACAATCAACCAGAGACAGACTTGTCAATATCAAGACTATGACTAAATTAATTTTCAGTTTCTCTCTCATACAACTATATTAACAAGTTTATTCTTGATGTAAATAATTTTTTTTGCCTGTTTGTCCTTGATGAATTCCTGAATCCTGTTCAAGCCGAGAGCAATCTCTTTGGCCCTATCTTCGGGAAGATCTCTTTCAGCTTCAAACCTATCTCTTAATTTACCGTTGACCTGAACCACAATAGTAACCGTTTCTTCTTTGGCAAGACTTGGATCAAAATCCGGCCAATCAGCTAATGAAACCATCGTCTTCTTTCCTGTCCCTTCCCACATTTCCTCACATATATGGGGGGCAAAAGGAGAAAGTAAAAGAATTAACTTTTCAAACGCTTCACAGATAATCTCCCTGTCTGGCTCAGAACTCAGCGGCAGATCCGATTCTTTTTTTATCTGATTGAAATATTCCATGATACTGCTGATAGCTGTGTTAAGATGAAATCTATTTTCTATATCCTCGGTTACCTTCTTAATCGTCTGATGCATTTTTCTTCTCAGCCGGAGAGCACTTTCTCCCGCGCCTTCAGTACCGTTACTTGATTTGTTATTTTTTGTAACCAACAATTCTTTGTTGCTTTGGAAAAAAGTCCATATCCGGTTAAGAAACCTGAAACTACCTTCAATCCCCTTAATATCCCAAATAAATTCCTTCTCAGGGGGAGAGGCGAACAGAATAAATAACCGCAGAGTATCTGCTCCATAATCAGTGATCATTTCATCCGGATCGACCACGTTTCCTTTTGATTTTGACATAGCGGTCCCATCTTTAAGCACCATACCCTGTGCCAGCAGATGGGGGAAAGGTTCATCTAAAATGGTCAGCCCTAGATCTCTTAAAACCTTACAGAAAAACCGGGCATAGATCAAATGAAGGATAGCATGCTCAACCCCTCCTATATAAAGGTCAACCGGAAGCCAGTATTTCGCTGATTCGGGATCAAAAGGAAGGCTTTCTTCGTGAGGTGAGCAGTATCGAAAATAATACCAGGAAGAATCAAAAAAAGTATCCATAGTATCTGTTTCCCGCCTGGCATCCCCATGACACCTGGGACATTTGGTATGAATAAAACTCTCACAATTTTCAAGGGGAGATCCTTCCTGACCTTTAAATTCCACATCAAACGGCAAACTCACCGGCAGATCTTCATAGGGTACTGGTTGTAACCCGCATTTTTCACAATAAATAACGGGAATCGGTGTCCCCCAGTAACGCTGGCGGGATATTCCCCAATCCCTTAAGCGGAACAAAACACTTTTTTTCCCGAATCCCTTGGTTTCCGCCAAAGCACTCATTTCTCCAGCTGCATCGACACTTGATTTACCCGAGAATTGCCCTGAGTTGACCAAAAATCCATACTCTTCATAAGCTTGTTTTAGTTCGCCTCTGGGCGTTTCTCCTTCAGGGACAATAACCTCCCTGATCAAGAGTGAATATTTTTGGGCGAATTCGAAATCCCTCTGATCGTGTGCCGGAACAGCCATGACAGCACCGGTCCCATATTCCATAAGTACATAATCAGAGATCCATATCGGTATTTTCTCATGAGTGAAAGGATTTACCGCCATTTTTCCGGTGTATATCCCCTTCTTTTCAGTCTCATCGAAGTTTTTTCTTTGGTGCTGAGACTGAATGGAATTCTTTAACCACTCTTCCTTTTCTTGTTTTTCTGGAGATTCTGAGATCAAGACCCGGCTTAATGGATGTTCCGGTGACAAAACCAGAAAAGTAGCACCATAAATGGTATCTATCCGTGTGGTAAAAACTTCTATCCTTTCATTTGAACCGTCTATGGGGAAGTTGATGAAAACTCCGGAACTCCGGCCGATCCAATTTTTCTGCATGGTCAAAACATGTTCCGGCCATTTTTCCAGATGTTCGTGGCCCGAAAGAAGTTCATCGGCATATTCGGTGATCTTGAGAAACCATTGTTCCATCTCTTTTTGTTCAACCACAGACTCACACCGCCAGCACTGATCTCCTATAACCTGCTCATTTGCCAGAACTGTTCTGCATTTCGGACAGTAATTCACCCAGCTCTTCTTCCGGACAGCCAGACCTTTTTCCCACATTTTCAGAAAGATCCACTGATTCCATTTATAATAATCAGGAAGACAAGTATTGACCTCACGAGACCAATCATAATTGAAACCCATTTTTTTTAGCTGCTGTTTCATATGGGCAATGTTATCTAGTGTCCATTTTTGAGGATGAATACCTTTTTGTATGGCTGCATTTTCCGCCGGCATTCCCAATGCATCCCAGCCGATCGGATGAATAACATTGAATCCTTTCATCACTTTAAAACGGGCAATGACATCCCCAATAGAATAATTGCGAACATGCCCCATATGAATCCTTCCCGAAGGATAGGGATACATTTCAAGACAATAAAATTTTTTCCGCTTCGAATCCTTTTGCGAGAGAAAAATTTTCTGCTCTTCCCATTTTCTTTGCCATTTTTTTTCAATATCACTAAAATTGTAGTCGTCATTCATCATAAATATTTCCCTGTGTTTATCTGCGGCTAAAATTAATCTGAATTATAAATCATCCAGGTTTACAAATCCCAATATTAGATTTATCCCCTATAAATGTCAAGAATCCTCAACCATAATGAAGCTCCATAAATGATTAACAAAGGCGTTTCCCCATTTATACAAATCCTTTTCCATTTTCTGCTTCATGATTCCAAAAAATGGGGGAACTTCAGAAATATAGAAATATAACAATTGTTGTTTTCATAATCCTATTAGTGTTAAAATTTTAGGACTATGGATTATTTTTTTATCCGGGATTATCAGAACAAATATAGGTTTTTCACCTCTGAACCTATTCATCCCATTGAAAAAGAATTCTCCCGGTTAAAAAAAATGTGGGTGGCAGCCAAACAAAAATTTCTGCTCCTCCCCAAAAAAACGCTGGCACAGGAACAGGCCTTCGAAAAGGCACTTGATCAAAATCAAAAAATCGAGATCCTCCATTCAGGATATTTGGACGAGAAGAAAATAAAAAAAAGATTCTTTTATTTCCTCCAGAAACAGAGAACAAAACATATCTTTTTACTGATCGGAGAGACTCTCCTGCTCCCCTTAAGCGGATTAATGGCATTCCTTCCCGGCCCAAATGTATTTTTTGGAGTGCTGGCACTTATAATGTACACTCACTGGCAGAGCCTGAGGGGAATAAATAAAATATCAAAGCTTGGATATGTCTTTTCAGCCGCTGAGCCATTTTTCGATTGGGAGGAGAAAATCAATTCGGATTCCGGGATGGATCTAGACAAAATCCTTGCGAAAATTGAAAAAGAATACAATATAAAAAATATAAAAAAGATTCTCTGGAAATAATACTATCTTTTTCTAGCCTGGACAATTCACGCGTCGAGGTTAGTTCAAACACAAGCTGCCCTGAATGAAACTATATGTGTAATACCGCTTAGTATTTTTTATGTATAGATCAGGCTAAAAATTGACAAAGCTCAGTTTTTATATTATCTATTAATTATCATGCCGCTTTCCCTAAATGAAATTTTACTGTTGATAATTACGATTGCTGTGGTTGTAGGCATCTTTTTTCTCATTCCGGTATTTATACAGATAAAAAGAACTATGAAAGAAGGTGAGGAATCACTTAAACAGATCAAAGAGCTGGCTGGGGAATTAAAAGAAACCAGCCGTAAAATCAACCCGGCCGTAGAAAATGCTGGCGAAATTGTTGAATCCGCCAAAAAAACTGCCTTTAATCTCGCTGAGATCACATGGCTTGTTGCAACTCGAATTGTAAGGCCATCTTCACGTTATTGGCCTTTTCTTTTCCCATTCCTACGCTTAGGCTGGCGACAAATTAAAAAAAAAAGGAGGTAAAAATGTCAGATAAAGAATCAGGCGCCTTAGAGATCACTCTTTCATTTCTGCTGGGAACTGCTACTGGATTTGTCTTGGGAGTCCTTTTTGCTCCTCAAAGCGGAGCTGATACCAGAAAAAAAATCCAAGAGACTGCAGCAAAAACCGGCGAAAAAGCAAAAGAAAGCTATGAGAAAATAGCTAAAGAAGCCGAAAAAGGAATTAAAGTCGTTCGAGAAAAAACTTCAGAAGGAATCGATTCTATTAGAGATTTTGTAGAAAAGAAAAAAGAAGAATTTAAACAAAAACAACCTGTCATAGAAGAAAAAAAAGAGGAGAGTTGAAAACTAAGATCTTAACTTATTGATCTTCTCATAGACTTTCTCAGAGTGGTCCACAAATATTTGGAATGTGTGGTTTGAGAGCAATTAACGACAGGTCATTGCATTCTGAATCTGTATTAATACATGGGAAAAACAGCTTCATTCCATTACCAGCTAGGACCGTCAGAATAATTAGGCAGGAAATTTAAACTATGAGTAAAACAACTATCAAAGATATCAATTCATTGGAAATATTGGATTCAAGAGGAAATCCCACACTCGCAACCTGGCTGACTCTAGAATCAGGGGTTGTAAAAAAAGCTTCTATCCCATCAGGGGCCTCGACTGGAACTCACGAGGCCTTAGAATTACGGGACGGCGATATGTCCAGATATCTAGGGAAAGGCGTGCAGAGAGCCATTGACAATGTCATCAAAATTATTGCTCCTGAAACCAAGGGCATGGATGCCAGCAAACAGAAAGAGCTTGACGAAAAATTGATCGCACTTGACGGAACAGCAGCCAAGAAAAATCTAGGGGCAAATTCTATCCTTTCTGTATCCATGGCTGCTGCCCTTGCTTCTGCCTGCGCTGAAAACATGCCATTATATAAATATCTGGGGAAAAAAGACAAATATATACTTCCTGTACCTCAGATCAATATATTGAATGGAGGATCTCACGCTGATAACAATGTAGATATACAGGAATTCATGATCGTCCCGGCGGGCCTGCCTTCTTTTTCCGAAGCACTCAGGGCATCTGCAGAAACGTTCCACAACCTGAAAAGCCTGTTTAAAAGCAAAGGATTGAGCACCGCCGTCGGAGATGAGGGCGGTTTTGCACCCAATTTGCGATCTAATGAAGAGGCTATCGATCTCATCATGACCGCAATCGAAAAAGCCGGTTATCAACCGGGAAAACATATATATCTGGCGCTGGACGTTGCTGCCTCAGAATTTTACCTTGACCATAAATATGTTTTCAAAAAATCAGATGGTTCTAAAAAATCCATTGATGAGATGATCTCCTTTTATGAAGACTTGGTTGATAAATATCCCATCATCTCTCTTGAGGATGGCCTGGCTGAAGATGACTGGGAGGGATGGGCCGCTCTTACCAAATCTCTGGGGGACCGGATCCAGTTGGTGGGAGACGATATTTTTGTCACCAATCTCACACGCCTAAAAAAGGGCATCGGAAATAATATCGGAAATTCCATCCTGATCAAATTGAATCAGATAGGGACGGTAACGGAAACCATAGAAACTGTCGAATATGCCCATACCCATGGTTACACTTCTGTTATTTCTCACCGCTCCGGTGAGACCGAAGACACGTTCATTGCAGATCTCAGCGTAGCCCTAAACACCGGCCAGATCAAAACCGGCTCTCTGTGCCGGAGTGAAAGGGTGGCAAAATACAACAGGCTTTTAGAGATAGAAAATGAATTACAAGAGAACAGTATCTTCGCCGGAACCACGGCTTTTGCAAAATATATCTTTTAAAGTATATCAAATCAGATTTATCAGTACCTGAAAACAGGACTGAAAATATATTTCGATTTATCTAATTGGAAAAGTCGATTTGAAAACACATCAGAAAAAACAAAGAAAATACTGTACCCATTCTGGGATAAACTTGGATAAATTTTACACCACTGATCATTTAGGAAAGAACGATCTAAAACAAAGATTAGGAGACCCGGGAAAATACCCTTTTACTCGAGGAATCCACCCTGATATGTACCGTGAAAAAATCTGGACCATGCGGCAATATGCCGGATTCGGAACTGCCGAAGAATCAAATCAAAGGTATAAATATCTACTTTCTCAGGGGCAAACCGGGCTCAGTGTCGCTTTTGATCTTCCTACCCAGATCGGACTGGATTCTGACCATCCCTTATCTCTTGGAGAGGTTGGAAAAGTTGGTGTAGCCATCGATTCCATCGAAGATATGGATACCCTATTCAAAGATATCCCTCTGGATAAAGTCAGTGTTTCCATGACAATAAATTCAACGGCTGCAGTTATCTTGGCCATGTTTTTGGCGGTCGCTGAACAGAGGGGATACCCTTGGAACAATTTATCCGGTACCATTCAAAATGATCTGTTGAAAGAATATGTCGCAAGAGGTACTTACATCTACCCCCCCAAAGCTTCTTTAAAGATAATAATAGACATCATTGCATTTTGCCAGAAAAACGTTCCCAATTGGAATACTATCAGCATAAGTGGTTACCATATCCGGGAAGCCGGAGCAACTGCGATCCAGGAATTGGCTTTTACTTTCGCGAATGCCATTGCTTATACAGAAAGTTTGCTCGAACGGGGATTGAACATAGATAATTTTGCCCCCCGGCTGTCTTTCTTTCTCGCATCCCACAATCATTTCTTTGAAGAGATAGCCAAGTTCCGGGCAGCCAGAAGAATCTGGGCTCGATTAATGAAGGACAGATTTAAAGCCAAAGATCCTAAATCCTTGAAATTCCGCTTTCACACCCAAACAAGCGGAATGACTCTCCTGGCTCAAGAGCCGGAAAATAATGTAGTAAGAGTAACCCTTCAGGCTCTGGCAGCAGTATTGGGAGGCACTCAATCTCTTCACACCAATTCACGCGATGAAGCCCTGGCCCTTCCCAGCCAGGAATCAGCAAGGATAGCTTTAAGGACACAACAGATCATTGCATATGAAAGCGGTGTAACCGATACAGTCGATCCAGTTGGAGGAGCTTTTTTGGTTGAAAACCTGACCGATAAGATCGAGTCTGAAGTGTTCAACTATTTACAAAAGATCGAAGCTCTGGGAGGTGTGCTCACTGCTATTGAGAATGGTTACATACAAAAAGAAATCCAGGAAAGCGCCTATCTCTATCAACAAAAAATTGAAAAAAAGGAAAGTATTATCGTAGGCCTGAATGAATTTCGCAGCCCCAATGAAAATATTGACTTCGAGCTCTACCACCCCCCGCCAGAATTAGAAAAAAACCAGATTAAAAAATTGAATAAATTTAGATCACAAAGAGATAAAAATCTATTGAACAAAAGCTTGACCAGACTGAGAGAAGCTGCCAGGTCAGACGCTGAGCTGCTAATCCCGATCATCGATGCCATCAAAGCCTCGGCAACCATAGGCGAGATCTCAAATGTACTTAAAGAAGAATACGGAGAATACCAGGAGAATGTCAGCCTATGAAGAAATCAAGCTCCCTCCTTCTCATAATCCTTATTAGTGGATTTATTACTCCTTCTTTCTGTGCCTCGGTCGATAAAATTACTTCTCAGCTTATAAACGAAGAGATCGCGAAAATCGAATCTGAAGTAATAAGAACACGCCGGTTTCTTCATATCAATCCGGAATTGAGCAATAGAGAATATCAAACCTCAAATCTTATCGCATCCAAACTCATAGCCCTGGGCATGGATGTCCAAACAGAGGTGGCCAAAACCGGAGTGGTCGGCCTGCTGCGCGGAGCCCGCGAAGGTTTCACGATCGCCATAAGGTCTGACATGGATGCACTCCCTATCCAGGAAAGAACCGGCCTAGATTATCAATCGCTCAATAAGGGAATTATGCATGCCTGCGGCCATGATTTACATATGGCAGTCGTCTTGGGAACAGCCATGGTTTTAACCAGTTTGAAAAATAAGATCAAAGGCAACATTAAATTTATTTTCCAACCGGCTGAAGAAGGGCCTCCGGCCGGAGAAAAAGGAGGGGCTTCTTTGATGATCGAGGAAGGTGTTCTCAAAGACCCTCTGGTTGGAGCCATTTTCGGCTTTCATGTTTGGCCACATGCTGAAACCGGCACCATCCTTTTTTCTCCAGGTTCAATCATGGCAGGCTCAGATAGTTTCAGGATCTTGGTCAAGGGAAAAAGTGCGCATGGAGCTATGCCACATGAGGGAACGGATGCCATCGATCTTTCAGCCCAGATAATTCTTAATATTCGGACCGTCATCGATCGGTCGATCGATCCAACTTCCCCAGTAGTTATTTCTTTCGGCAAGATATCGGGAGGGAAAAGAGCGAATATTGTTGCTGAACAGGTGGTTATGGAGGGCACAGTTAGAACCTTAGATAAAATTATACAGTTAAAAGTAAAAAATCTCATTGAAAACGTCATCAAAGGGACGACTTTCCCTCTTGGGGCCGCCTATGAATTCGAGTATATAAATGGCAGCCCGCCTGTTTACAATCATCCTGAATTAGCAAAATTATTATATCCTTCACTTTACTCAGCGGTTGGAGAAGAAAATGTAAAAGAATTGAAACCCGTGATGGTCGCTGAGGATTTTTCCGAATACAACCAGATAATACCAGGATTTTATTTCTTTTTAGGGGTAACAAAACCAGAGACAAAAACAATCTACCCCCTTCACAGCCCTTACTTTGAGCCGGATGAGAAAAGCATCTCCCTTGGAATTAAAATAATGTGTCATCTGCTGCTTGACTGCTTGAAGCAGCAGGAAACTTTTGCCGACCAATACCCAAAATAATCTGAAATGCAGTCCCCCCTTTTTTTCATCGTGTCTGCATTGATAGGGGGTATGCTGTTTGTTTCACTCCTTTTTCTTCCGGACCCGCTTATCTTCGCAGGCGGTTCTATCGGTGTATTATGCGCTTGGTTGTCTTATTTTATTCTCCGTAAGATTAAACTGGCTCTTTTCTTTACTCTCATGGTTGTCTTTTTCTGCGGAGCATTCTTGTTATCCTCGGCTGAAAAGCAGTATAAAAAAAATCCGCTGTTCAATTTTGACAGTGCTTCCTATGTTGACTTTTACGGCAGACTTTATAAATCTCCGGTCAAGGGTAGAGACCGCCTTTATCTCTATCTTAGAGTTGAGCAAATCCACACCCTAGGCAAAACCCTTGAGATAAATGGAAACCTAGCGGTCTCAATACCACAAAAAAACCAAGACCAGCTTTCTCTTAGGATCCACGACCAGATTAAAATCTCTGCCAAAACATCTTCAATCGAGAGTTTTCATAATTTCAACAGCCAATCATCTACTAGATATTACCAAAGTCTAAACATCCATAATAAAGCCTATTCAAAGAGTTTTCTCTTGATCGAAAAGTTCAATTCGAAAAAGCCTTTCTCGGTTTTACGGATGATCGCAGCTGTTAGAACGACTCTTCAAACAAAAATTGAGGATTATTTTAAGCAGGCTGACAACTCCCTCTCTCAAACAGGTGCAATAATCGAAGCGCTGCTGTTAGGAAATCGTCAAAGGTTGGATCAATCTACAACGAGAATTCTTCAAACATCTGGTTTGTTTCATTTGTTCGCAATATCAGGAGCACATATCTTCATAATCTCTTATGCTCTATTTCTCTTTTTTAAAACAGTAAGGATTCCTATCCGGGCTTCCTATCTGATCCTTATCTTTGTTCTTATCTTTTTTACTTTTTTAGTGGAAGGGAGGCCCTCGGTATTCCGTGCTTCCCTAATGGCATCTTTATTTCTTTTCGGGAAATTCATCTGGAGAGATGTAAATCTTTTAAATACTCTATCATTGAGCGCTTTCCTTTTATTGGTATATAATCCTTTTAATCTCTACTCACTGGGATTTCAATTGACCTTCGCCGCTACCCTATCCATCATATTATTCTATCCTAAAATCCTGAAATATACCCCTAAACTACCATTTAAGATCAGTGAAATACTGGCTCTTTCCCTAGCAGCTCAGATCGGTGTCCTCCCCCTTATTTTACTCTCTTTTAACCGGGTTACACTTTTCAGTTTTTTTCTCAACTGCGCCGCGGTTCCCTTAGTAGGGATCATTATGACCATGGGATATATATTTCTGGGAATGGCTTTTATCTTTCCGGCTGCAGCCGGGATACTTGCATCCGGACTCGACTTCCCTATCAAACTCTTTCTATTTATAGCACACATTCCATCTTATGCCGGATTTCTTTCTTACCGGATACCAACCCCTCATACCATAACTGTTATAATGTATTATTCTCTGCTTGTTCTCATATTGATCCCAGAAAAGATCAAGAGACAAAAACTCATCTTAGCCACTGCTCTTCTAATCGTTCTTATTATTTTGATAACCTTTCCCTTTTCCAGTAAGTGCGATCATTTAAAAATAACTTTCATAGACGTCGGACAAGGAGATTCGATACTGATCGAATATCCTGGTAAGGCAAAGATGCTTATCGACGGAGGTGGATTTCCCAACAGCGACTTTGATGTAGGGGAACGTGTGGTTTCTCCTTTCCTCTGGAAAAAAGGAATTAAAAGAATAGACTATCTGGTTTTAACGCATGCTCACCCCGACCATTTTTATGGGCTTCATTCGGTGGTTAAAAATTTTAAGATCAAGGAATTTTGGGAGGCCTACAGCCCTCAAAACGACCATAAATATAAAGATCTCAAAGCCAGCTTTTCTCCTTCAACGATTCACCGCAGAGTCTTCACAGGCATTCAAGAAAAAATCAATGACGTCTCAATTGATATTCTCTATCCTAAAAAAGACAATTTTTTAGTTCACTCCGCCCACAATCGACAATCTGTAGTGATACGGATTGCGTATAAATCACTGGCATTTTTATTTACAGGAGACATTGAAACCAGTTGTGAAGAAAAGATCATAGCCAGCGGTCAGGTCTTAAAAAGCCAAATATTAAAATCACCCCATCACGGAAGCCGGACTTCAAGTTCACAGCCTTTCTTGGAAGCTGTCTCACCTTATATTGCAGTCATTTCAGTAGGCAGGAATAACATTTATCACCTCCCGCACGATGAGGTTCTCGAACGTTATAAGCAGCTTAAACTCAAAGTGTTCCGCACAGATATCCATGGAGCGGTTGAAATGGTGACCAATGGTGAGGAAATTAAAATTAGAACAGCAGTACCCCCAAAATAGAAACCTTTGCATAGATTTGACACAGAAAAGGGTATTTCTTATTATATAGATAAGCTTTCTATAACTACTGAGAAAAAAAATGAAAAAAAAAGCGATATTTACTTTAATGGTCTTCATGATGGGAAGTTTCTTATATTCACAGAGTTTGGTTGAACTGGCCAAAAAAGAGAAAGAAAGAAGGGAAAATCTCAAAAACAAAAAAAGTCAGATAATCACCAATTCTCATTTGAATAAGATAAAAAGAGGGGAAGCCATCACAATTCCACCGGCTGAGCCCAACGAGGAAAAGGCAGAGGAAAGCAAGAAAGTTTCATCCCCACCTCCTTTAATCAATACCCCTACTCTCATCACGGCCAACCCAAATATTCCAAGAAAAGAGGAACCGGCAGGTCCTAACTCCGTAGAAAATCTGGAAGAGAAATGGAAAAAAGCTGACGAAATGGTAAGTCTCTTAAATCTTAAAATGAGCGCTCTTTATCAAAAATATTACAATGGTGATGAATTAACACCCCGTCAAAAAATCGAAAAGGAGATCGCTGAGACCTACCAGCAGCTCCTGGAGGCACAAAAAGAAGCAGATAAGATCAAGGCGGAGCTTGAACGGGTACAGAAGATCAGCAAGAAAAAGAAATAACTGTCTGAATCATTAGTAAAATAGGCCGACTCAATTGAGATTTAATTCCCCTTTGAAAAATGATTATTTTTGACAAGATAATATTTGGGGAGGACCCTTATAAAATTTAAATTTTATGTCGGCCTCTTTTACCCCCACTTAATGTGGGGGCATGCCGATCTCAGCACAAATACTTCGTTGCCCTGAGTTCGCAGTAGCTGACTACAGCTTCACTCAAGGCGCCTTGTATTTGCACTAACCTCGGCCCGCTAATGATCCAGACTACTCTATTCAGGATTTAAAAATCCGGATCATGAATAATCCAGATTTATTAACGGAAATAAATAAATGAGATCTGCACCCCCAACTCCCGTTCATCAATGGAATTTGGATCGATCTGTGCGGGAACAAAGGTTTTATCGGTAGCAATTGTCAGATAAAACTCATCCTCTTCACCCAGCATCTCTTTTTTTATGGGATAGGATTTTTCAAAGTAACTCTCTTCAGGTATGAATTCATCAAGAACTAGATCGTTGATCTTAAAGATGATCTTTTGCTCATCCAAGGCTTCCAAATTGACGCCTCCTTTAATGACCATCAAGGCGTCCCGGTGAGGATTATCGATGATACATCTAGCTTCTTTCCCAATCCATCTCCATTCCTTAAGATAGGAATCTGTGTCTATCTCTAAGTCATACCATCCATCTTCAAAAATAATTTCTGGTGTATCCAGTGGAGGCGGATACACCTCAACTTCAGTGGATAATACTTCTTTTTTCGACTCTCCGCTTCTGTCATACGGAGAATAAAAACCAATAGATATTCTCAGGGTTTCGTAACCCTTAAAGTCAGGGTCAAATTCATCTATAAAAGACGGTATATAAATTCTGCGGGAATAAGTATATTCCTTATTCGGTTCCCATGATGAGGTCGCTATTTCAGGCGTATGATCATCCTGGATGAGCAGATTGCTTCCATGCCAGAAATGAACAAAAACATTGAAGTTCTGGCTCATCTTCTCAAAACTGTCATCTGTAGTCCATTTTAATTGGATGTCTGTAATGAGATTATCCGACAATTTTTCCTCAGAAAAAGAGATCTCCAGATCGACTCCCTGTACTTGAGTTTTTTCTTTGCATTGAAAGGAAAATATTGAAAATACAAAAATTAAGATGATACTAAATAGTTTAATCCGCATAATTCTCCTCCATAAATGGATAATATCACGAGTATTATAAATAAACTGATTATGTATGTAAAGTCTTGCTTCCTGAAAAAATCAAGGTTTACTTCTATATTCTATCTTCTGCTTTATTCTTGCATGAAATGATGATGTGTTGTATATTCCCTGGAGAATGAAACTTCCTTTATTCCTTCTTTCCAGGATCTATAATTTTGGATGCCTGATAAAAGATTTCCTATACACTTTAAGGATCCTCAAGCCAAAAACATCACAGATCAAGGTTATCAGTGTCGGTAATATTTCCTTTGGGGGAACGGGCAAAACTCCATTAGCCATCGAAATTATCAAATTTCTCTTAGAAAAAACAAAAAAAGTATGCTTAGTAAGCCGCGGTTATAGGGGCAAATGGGAGAAAAATGGAGGCATTCTTTCCAACGGAAAAAAGATCTTAGGCAAATGGAAGGAATCCGGAGACGAGCCTTTTTTGGTGGCTCAAAATTTACCTCAAGCAGGAGTATTCGTTGGGAGAAACCGGTTTGAGTCCTGTCAGAAAGCATTCCGAATGGGTTTTGAGATAGCGGTTTTAGATGATGGATTCCAGCATCGGAAACTTCACAGAGATATTGATATTGTCCTCTTGAGCGAAAGCCGCGATATGTTTTTAAGGGAATTCCCCTCGAGTTTGCGCCGGGCTGATATTCTTTTAATAAAGGACAACCAGGAATCTTTTTATTATGACCTTTCTAAAATAAAAAACAGATCTCCTCAAATCACTACCCACAGCTGCGGGATAATCCCTGATGGGGTCTATTCAGTTGAAGACAACCAACCTCTGCCTTTGGATTATTTCCAGGACAAAAAAACTTTAGCTTTTTGCGGGATAGCCAAACCGGAAAGATTTTTTTCCCTGCTGAATGAACTGGGAATAAATCCAGCCAAAACACTGATCTATCCGGATCATCATCTCTATCCCGACTCCTCCCTAAATCAGATCCTGGAAACAGCCCGGCGGGAAGGGTTGTCCGCATTCATCACAA
>CAZLBV010000069.1:0-3810 GCA_964557845.1 uncultured Eubacteriales bacterium
TTCTTCATGGAATGATGATTTTAGAATTTTAGCTGCATCGCTTATAGATAAAGTACTATATTTTTTGGCAAGTTTTCTTATAATAGGAACTCGGATTCCTAAGAATTCATCTCCTTCCCCATATTCGCCTTTGCCAGTTTTAAAGTATTTTTGTGAATGCTTAGCTTGGTCTGCATTACTTAAATTTTTAAATTCTTCCCTAATTTTTTTAATCATTATAACATCCACAAACTATAATTTGATTGGTAACACCGTGCCAAAGGGCCGAACCTTGGTTTGTTTTTAAATATTTGTTTTGTAACAATAGATTCGGGGTTATTTTATATAAATATTAGTAGCTTTTTGTAATGTTTCCTCATATATCTTTACAAGTTTATCCTCTAATGCATCCTTCTCAAGATCAATTGTATTGGCTTCTTTTTTATACCAATCAACTATTGTTCTTAATCCTTCATTAAGAGAAATACTTGTCTTAAATCCTGGAGCATCTCTTTTAATCTTAGAGTTATCAAATAGACCAGAATATTTTTTCTCAAAATACAAATGATCACATAATTTTGGAGCAGCTTTATAAAGTATTTCAGAAGGTAAGTGTAATATAATTGGTTTCTTCCCTACTATTTTCCCAAACTCTAAATATAAGTCCTCCCATATATTCCTATCTTCACTTGTTATATGATATACCTCTCCCAGATCCTCATCTCTGGTCTTTAACCGATCCTTATCTGTATGAAGTCGAGGCAGTCCTCAGGGGACAAGGTTTTATCGACCAGGTATCCACTTACTTCGGCATGCGCAAGATCAGCCTTGGAAAGCTGCCCGGCACAGACTATTCCTATGTGATGCTCAACAATAAACCCGTCTATATGCAGCTTACTCTTGATCAGGCATATCATCCTGAGGGATTCTATACTTTTCCCAGCGATGAATTCATGCGCGATGAGATCCTCCGCACCCGCTCCATCGGCCTCAACGGACAGAGGATCCACGTCAAGATAGGAATACCGCGAAAACTTTACTGGGCCGACCGCCTGGGAGTCTTGATCATGGCGGATGTCCCTAACAGCTGGGGTGAACCTGATGAAAACATGCGAAAAGAAACCGAATACGCCTTAAGGCAGATGATCAAAAGAGATTACAACCATCCCGCAATTTTTTCCTGGGTCAATTTTAATGAGACCTGGGGCCTTTTTACTCGTGATGAAAACAACAAGCGCCATTATCTTCCGGAGACACAGCAGTGGGTGGAAGATCTTTATCTGCTCACTAAAAAACTGGATCCGACCCGCCTGGTCGAGGATAATTCCCCCTGCAATTATGATCATGTGTCCACAGATATCAATACCTGGCATTCCTATCTTCCCGGATATGGCTGGAAAGAACGGCTGGATGAATTCTGCCGGAATACATTTCCCGGTTCACCCTGGAATTTTGTAGAAGGTAAAAAACAGAGTGATCAGGCTATGTTCAACAGCGAATGCGGCAATGTCTGGGGATACCAGGGAAGCGCCGGCGATGTAGACTGGAGCTGGGATTACCATCTCATGATCAATGAATTCCGGCGCCATCCCCAATGCAGCGGGTGGCTGTATACAGAACATCATGATGTGATAAATGAATGGAACGGCTACTGGCGCTACGACCGCACTGAAAAATACACCGGGCTGGAAGAGATCGTTGCGGGCATGAGTTTGAATGACCTCCACAGCCCCATATATATTTCCATGGAACGGGAACTTTGCACTGAGGCTGTTCCTGGCAGCAAAATAAAAGTTCCGATGTTCGCTTCCTTTATGACTGATGTGAACTTAGGTCCGGAACTTATCCTTGAAACCAGCCTTTCAGGCTGGGATACTCTGGGCAACCATAAATTCTATGGAATCAGCCAAAAGAATATCCCCTATCAACCATGGATGAACAAAGAGCTGGAGCCGCTGGTAGTGATCCTGCCCGAGGAAGAGGGATTGATGATCCTGTCGGCTAAAGTAAAAACTTTTTCAGGTCATATACTCCACCGTAACTTTACCACCTATCTGGTGAAGAGCAAAGATATCTCACCCCGAAGCGAATTAATCACACATAATGGGAAAAGACTTCATGTGGTGCGTTTTAAACCTAACACATTCACAGATACCCGATGGTCTCTCAAGCAATGGGAAGTCCTGGACGGACTTAAAGTCAATGGTGCCGGATCCGGATATTTTGAATATGTGATTCCCTGGCCGGATAAGGTAAAGCCAGGTGAACTCGAATCTGCTGTTTGCCGGCTGGAACTTTCCGCTAA
Source organism: uncultured Eubacteriales bacterium (assembly GCA_964557845.1). GTDB lineage: Bacteria > Acidobacteriota > Aminicenantia > Aminicenantales > Aminicenantaceae > CAZLBV01. The sequence continues at coordinate 2,285 of CAZLBV010000069.1, forward strand.
ACAGCTTTTCGGTAAAGACCAGGATGAAAAAGAAAAGCAGTCGGGTGATTTCATGCGGGGCAGAGGCACCCATGATCCCAGCCTCAACCGCAATGCCTATCCCATGACCGATACCGTAAGATTTCCCAGCCAGGTGTGCATCCGCGTCAACGGACATTCAGCCGTAATATTCGATCTTCCCGATGATCCGGCCGACCACCGGGGCATCCTCTCCTGGTCCACCCAGAAGCGGGACCGCTACCTGAGAGAAGCCGGATCCTACGGTTATCTTATCGATGCCGTCATCCCTAGAGAGGCCCTCCAGCAGGCAGCTGATAACCGGGAATTGATCATCCGCCTGGAAGTGGATGACGCCCTTCCCGGCGGCCTTGCGATCTATGGCGAGCGTTTCGGCCGCTACCCCATCGATCCCATGATCATTTTTACCCTAAATAAAGAAAACTAAACTAAACATTCATATATCTAGCTTGTAAGAGGAGGTTTAACATGAATATGTTTTATTCAAAGTTTCAATGGGCAGCCACAAAAACCTGCCTGTTTGTTTTTCTTCTTTCTTTCTGTACTTTTTCCTCCTCAGTTAAAGCTTCCCCGTATAAATCATATGACACAGAAATAAAAAAAATCGAGGACTTCATAACCAAAGAAATGAGCCGCCTCAACATACCAGTATGGCGACCAGGAACGGACATATAACCCGATACGGGATGGGTTGGTTCGTCGATTTCATTCAGGGATTCTGGAATGTGGGACACGGCGGCGCCCAGCAGGGAACCTCCACTCATCTTCTAAGAATTCCCAAGGAAAAATTCGCCGTAGCCGTAACCTGTAATGAAGAGGGTCAGAGCACAGCCAGATACGCACTTCTTACCAGCGGACTTATCATGGGTGCTTATCCCTACCGCTTGCAGACACCTTCAGAAGTTGAATACCACCGGCTTCGTTTGACTTTTATGACCGGCCTGGGATACTACGATAAATTCAACATGAGTTTCGCCTTAGACGATGAAGACCTTAAAGCCGGTTTCGATTATTTCAACTCGCTCAACATCAAGGCCAAGGATATCCGGGAGCAGATAAATGACGGGATCGATCTATTTACAGGAGCTCCGCTTGTCAAAGTCGGCACCTATATGGCACAAAAGATAGAAAACCATTTAGGAAAGGAAAAATTAGATAAACTCCGTAAAAGCTGTTCGCTCCCCTTCTTCAAAACCTATATTGATATTTACAGAGGTGAAAATTCATTCCCCCCTGAATACAGATTCACTCCCGATTTTGAAAAAATGGTGGACGAATGGCATGCCTCCTTTGAAAAAACCTGGAATGAGGAAAGCCGGAAATACTTCTTCATTCCCATCGTTGATTTTGGGGAGCATATCTCTGATATCAAAGCAAAATTCAAGGGTGAGATAGTTTATCCGTCACTGAATACTCTTTTTAATACCTATGCCTATTACCTGAAGAGCGAAAACAAGCTGGATAAAGGGCTGGAAGTATTGCTGGCAGCCATCGAACTCTATCCTGTC
>CAZLBV010000070.1:0-10039 GCA_964557845.1 uncultured Eubacteriales bacterium
AAAGACTGTTCCGGTCGATGCCCGGTTTTCCGTTAATTTCCCTGATCCTCCGGAGGGATTTTATGGGCTGCAGGCTCAAATAAATCTTAATATTGTGCAGGGAGCCAGTTATCCTTATTTTTATTGTGTGCTGGCAGCCAAGCCTGGGTTTGACCTGAGCAGGTTCAAGGATAAGATCATTCTGGTGCCAAAGATCATCTGTGAATACCAGGAGGACAGCAAGGCAGAGGTGTTGGTTATCCGTCAATATACCACTCGGAAATCCGGGTATCATACCAAAGACCGGCAGTGCGCGGAAATACTAAGGCTTGCTCTGGAAGGGGGCCGGTTGATCTGCGCAGAGACACCTGCGTGATTATTGAAAAAAGACAGTTTTTCTGCCCGATCTAACAGTAAAAAACCTGGAGTTAGGGAGAGGCAAAGGCCAGATGAAGCATGCTTGATGATGAGGAATTGATTCGCAGGATATCCGATAAAGATTCTGAAGCATTCGAGCAGTTTGTCTTGCGCTATCAGTCTAAGGTTTTAAATATCTGTTATGGTTTTTTAGGTGATTATCAACAGGCAGAAGAAGCTGCCCAGGATGTATTTGTACAGATCTTTCAGAAAGCCCTGTCTTTTCGTCATGAAAGCAAAGTATCAACCTGGATTTACAGGATAGCGGTGAATCGATCCTTGAATCTGATCCGGCATGAAAGAAAACTCAAATGGATAAAAAAAGTAGGCCTTAACCAGTTAGATGAATATCAAGCAGAAAAAATTCCCTTCGAGCACCAAAATAATGAGCCTCCGGTCCTTTTAGAGCGGAAAGAAACTATGCAGAGTTTGCGGAAAGCAATCGACAGGCTTTCCAATAAACAAAAAACCGCTTTTATACTTCATCAATTCGAAGGTTTATCAATTGAAGAGATCTCAGAGATCCTGAATGTATCAAAAAATACAGTCGAGGTTCGTATTCATCGGGCCAAAAGAAAATTGCAGTATATTCTGACTGGTCAAATAAAAAAATAGGATAGGATAATAAAACTGTAAGTTTTTACTCCTTTTTGGTGTCATATTTATCTAAAGGAAAGCATGAATGGATAAAACCTGCAGAATAGTTAAAAAAAAGCTGATCGATTATGTCGAGGGTAAACTGCCGGCTGATGAAATCCAGTTTATAGATGCGCATCGAAAAAATTGTGTTGAGTGCGAATTTTTGATCAAACGGTTTTCTGATATTTGGTCTAATGTTTCCAAGGTAGAGAGACTGCAGCCTTCTGATTCCTTTTGGCGGGGTCTCCAAACCAAAATTCTGGCTATTGAGAGTCCGCAGCCTAAGGCTGATAGACTTTTCGCAGGTTTTAAAAGAATACTTCGTCCGGCAGCGTTGGTCATGATCCTTTTGGCGGGGATTTATTTCGGGTATCAGATGGGTAATATAACAGATGCGTTTGGCGATATTTCTAACAGAAAGATCACTGATGCTGAGAGCCCAGGGGAAGCCTATATTGAAAATTATTTTCAGGACTTCATGGAGATTCCAACCGGGTCTCCGGCTGAATTTTATTTGCAGTCAATATTTTATAAAAAGGACTAAGGGATATGAAGAAACGAGTTATTTTAATAGTGTTGATCTTTTTATTTATTATAAATCTGACTGCTATCGCAACCTTTTCCTACAATCGGTGGCTTAAACCTAAAATAAATATGGCTGAGGAAGAACCACAGAAGATATGGGAATCTATACAAGATCAGGTGGCCTTAGAGCCACCCCAGTTGGAAAGAATGAAAAACTTACGATCCTCCTTTGAAAAGGAAATTCTATCCCTTCGAATAGAGATATGGCGGAAAAAAGCCGTCTTATTAGAGGAAATAAGAAATCCCGATCCGGATCTAGCCCGCATTGATAAAGCGATCGATGAATTGAGCCGTCTGCAGGTCGAAATTCAGAAAAAAACCATTAGAAATATATTGAAAGATAAAGAGATCCTCTCTCCCTGGCAGCAGAGAAGATACTTTTCTTTGTTTGAAAGGCATCTGCAGGAGCCCAGAAGAGGATGGGGAAGGAAAGGTTTTGGGTGGAGAGGGCATGGATTAGGGAATTACAATTGATAACAAACCTGGTCTATTCATAAAAAATGCCGATGGAAATGTTAAATACATTATTATTCAGGAATGTGAAACACTTCTACAAAAAACATTTCTTATCTCGATTTTTATTCCATGTTATTTATTTTAATCGGCATTTTTTCCCCCTTTGGGGCGCGCCGATCTCAGCACAAACACTTTACCGCCCTGAGTTCGCGGTAGACATCTACAGCTTCACTCAAGGCGTCTTGTGTTTGCACCAATTTCGACGCGTGAATAATCCAGGTAAATTATATCTATAGGGAGAAAAAAATGAAAAAAATTCAGATTTATGTTTATTTTGCCATGGTGTTCTTTTTAATGACAGCCGTATCGGGCTGGGCCCAGGAAGATCTAGAGTCAGAAATGATGCCTTACTATGGGCTAAATCTCACCCAAGAACAGATTGATAAGATCCAACAGATGAGATTGGATTTTCAGAGGGAGATCCTCGAATTGAGAACCCAGCTTCAGGGAAAGTACCTTGAATTGAGAAATCTGTATTATAAAGGGGAATCCCAGGAGACGATCGATAATAGTATTGCTCAGATCCAAAAAATGAGTCTGGAACTTGAGCAAAAGTATTCAGATCATCTCAATCAGATCAGGGGGCTTTTGACAAATGAGCAGAAAGCGATGTTTGACAGATGGGGTGGTTTAGGCCTCGGATTAGGCAGATGGGGCGGTGGATTAGGGATGGGATACGGATATGGATACGGATATGGCCCTGGATTCGGCAGGGGATTCAACCGTGGTTGGGGCAGGGGATTCAGGCCCGGTTGGGGCGGAGGATGGGGCCAAGGCCCAGGCATGGGAATGAGAATGGGAATGGGATACAGATGCCCGTGGTTTTATCAAGGAGGATTTAACCGGTTTAATTGGCTCAGAAACTGGCGGTAATTTACTGAATTATCAGTAAAATAGGCCGATTGAAACCTTCCTCTCTTTCTTTTTAGGAAGTTGATTCTATCCTAAAAGAAGACAGATGGAATCGATCATAAAACTTTTTAGATTTAATATCGGCCTCTTTTACCCTATGGGCGACCCGATCTCAGCACATTCGCTTCGGCTTGACTGGTTCAAGGTAGTTCACTACATTTTCACCTGCCTGCGCCTTGCAAATGCACCAACCTCGGGCCGCTGATAATCCAGGCATATGCCTATATTCGTCGAAATTGCGTCTCCGTGAGGGAAGTTGAGACGGACATGGAATGGCAGCTGCTGTCTTGCCCTGACAGCAATAACGGTGCTTGAATAATCCAGGAAGATATGATTCTTCGTTATCGCTAATAGAGGACTTTATCTTCTCCCTCTTTTTCTATGCGTTTATTGAGCCATTCTAGGATCAGATCTCTACGGATGAGGACACATTCGATCTCTTTATCCGTCAGATATTCGCCAACAACCTCTCGTATAATTTCGGGGTTTAAAGATTTTAGTTTTTCCACAAAGGCTCTGGGCAGTTCCTTCATTATAAAGCCGGGATTTTCCCGGTTGTGTTCATCGTAGATCAGGTTTTCGGTGAATTTTTTACTGGTGCGGAAACTGCGGGAATGGTCGATGAGGATCAAGCGGAAATCCTCTGTAAACCGGTAGTTTTCCTGGTGGCGGTCTTCATTGGCGATGAGATTATCAAAGGCCCGGTGCAGGTAGATCGCTCTGTTATAAGGGAAAACCCGGTAAGAGGGCATTTTGATCTTTTCATCGTTATGTTCTTTTAAACTTCTTACACCCAGATAGATCTGACAGGATCCCTTTCTACCTTTATAGGTCTTTTCCACAGTGGGCGGGACCATGTTCAATCCTAAATACCTGTCCAGTCTGTAAGCTGCGATCTCCCATTTCCAGCTTTCTATATAACCTTTCATCCTACCTTCACAGTCTTTCCATATAGCTTTTCTTACCTCCCCGTCCTTTTCTAAAGTTACTTCCCAGGGATTGGTCACAGCCTGCCTGCCTTTCCAGGGTTGTTCGGCTTTAACGATTTCCGCTGTTTTGAGGTATTCTTCCCATTTGGGGAATTCGGCTATTTCCTCCGCGGTGAATTGCGCCTGTAGTAAAAAACCAGAGAAAAGAAATAAGATAAGGAATAAAAATCCACCGTGATTTTTTTTCATGGTTACCCCCTCAAAATAATTCTTTTTAAAAAAAACAGGCATTATTTCTCTTTTATTAAAGAGTGTTCTCCCGCCTCAAATATAAATGATTTTTATTGTTCTATCTGTTGTTTAATTTAATGTCGAATGAAGAATTTGTCAATTCATATCCATACTAAATAAAGTGTTTTTCAGCTTTCCATATATCTTCTACTGATTCTTTAAATCCTTTACAGATGAAAACCGGCAGATTGTTTTCATAGGGCATACAGTACTCACATCTGATAGTGCCGGCATATTCAACCTGTTCAAAATACTGTTCTAGATCTTCTCTGCTGGCATCAAGGTCTCTGCTTTCGCCTATGGTCAATATCACATCGAAGTTTTTATCACCGGGCCCCCAAAACCAGTAGCTGTTGTGGGTGCATAAAGCTTTGGGAAGATCATACTTTCGCCCGAAAAAATCAATGGCTCCGGCCTCGCCATAATTATTGACATAAATAGTACATAAAGCTTGTTCTTCCGCAGATAAACTGTTATATGCGTGCGCAAATACAACTGTCATTTCTTCCCATCCGAACATGTCGGCAAAATGCTGCGGGAGCTTACCCATCTCATGTTTTTCACCTGAAGTTTCGCTGAGCCCGAAGGAACTGGTATATTCGGCTGTGTTCTCAGGAGAGAGCAGAGGCAGGGTTAGAGGAGCCGTGATGAAAGTGAATGCTATTAAAACTGCAATCAAAAGTGATTTTATTCCAGTAAGAATCTTGTTTTTTGGCATCATTTCATAGAGGACAGCTCCTCCAGCGAAGAGGATGGGGTAAGCCGGGGCTAAATAGTAATCTTTAGCTTCCTGAAGAGTAAAGAGAATATAGATCGATAGATACATCCATCCAAAGAGCCGGTAATTTTTTCCCTTTTTGTGAAAAAAGAAATAATAAAGCCCTGCGGCCCAGATAAAAAGGGTAACAGGATTATTAAAGAGGATCTGGCCGATTAAAAATCTAAAGGGACTGACATCCGCCATCTTAAAGGCTCTGGCGTTATGCATAAATTCCAGTGTGGGCCATCCATGGGTTAGATTCCAGATGATATAGGGGAGGAATAACACTAAGGCCAGCACTAAACCCATCCAGAGATAGGGGCTTTTTAGTTGTTTTCTCTGCTTTGTAAGGATAACTCCTGCAGCTATCCCGGAACAAAGGAAAAGTACAGAGATCTTGTTTTGCAGCCCGATCCCGGCTGTCAGTCCGAATGCCAGCCAGTATTTAGGATTTTCCGTTTTAATGATTTTGACAATCAGCAGGATGCAGATCTGCCAGAAGATCAGGTCCAGAGAGTTCATAGAGTAAGTGTGGAAAATCGCAAAATTTCCGGTTGTGGCTAGGGTGGCAGCAGAGGCCAGAGCCAAGGCATATTTTTTCCCTCCCAGTTCCCGGGTGATCAAACCGGTAAGAAATATGAACAGGGCTCCTCCTAAAGCAGGGAGAATACGGATGGCAAAAAGAGAATCTCCTAGAAAAAAACGTACGGTTTTGAGCAGAAGAATGGACAGCGGAGGTAGATCAACGAAACCGAAATCTAGATGCTGGGTACAGGCGATATAATAGAGCTCATCCCTGAAATAACCGAATTCCGAGATGGCGGCAAGCTGAAACGCCAGCTTGACTGCGGCAAAATATCCAATTATCATCCAATCAGACAACCAAATCTGCCTGGAAAATATTTTGCTCATTTCCGTTGTCCTTTTTTGCCCATCTGAGTTGTCCAGATCCCTAAAAATATAAGCCCTGCTCCCAAGAGGGTTCTAATGTGGGGAACTTCATGAAAAAACAAATAGTCTGCAACCAGTGCCACGACAGGTGTAACGTAGATAATGGTGGATAAAGAAATGGCACTCATATATTTGAGCAGGTGATAATAGATCACAAAAGTAACAGCAGAACCAATGATCGCTAAATACAGAACCGCCAGGACGACGTCAGTAGGAAGTCTTATGGCATCCAGGTTCTCACTTAAAAGGCCAAAAGATAATAAAAAGAGGGCGCCCGGGGCCATCTGATAAAAACTCAAGGAAAAAGAATTGATGTGAGTGAGGTGCTTTTTGATTATAACCGTAGCGATGGCGGCACTGATCGCAGAGATTATGACGCCGCTTGAAGATAAAATGATCATTTTGTTGAAGGATGTGATCATAAGCTGGTCTAAAAAAACAATTGTGATCCCGGAAAATCCAATCATTAATCCGATATATTTGATCCAGTTAAAATGTTCGTTTTTAAAGATAAAATTGCTGAATATAGCTGTGAACAGGGGAAAAGTGGCAAAAAATACTGCTGTCACTCCAGCGCTAAGGTATTTTTCTGCCCAGTAAATAAGGCCGTAATCAATGAAATAAGTCAAGACCGCAACCAGAAGAAGAAGCCTTATTTCTCTTTTATTCACATGTAATGAAGAGCGGCGGAATAAGATAATTAAGAAGAGAACAAGAGATGCCACCACAAATCGAAATCCCGCTCCTGTAAAGGGAGGTAATCCTTTAAGGGAAATTTTTATTGCCTGCCATGTTGTCCCCCATATAAGACAGAGGGCTATTAGTCCTGTTATCTGTTTAATAGGGTTCAATTTTTATTTCTCGTTAGGATTAGGATTTTTTCAGTTTTCCATATTCCTTAATAAAAGCCGGAAAAAGCATTATTTTCTCCGGAATGAATAAAGATGCAAGATATCATGAGGAAACCATAAAATCAATATTTAAAAAGGAGAGGGGGAGAGAAAGATGCCCCCATAAATCTATAGATTCCACTTGAACTATAATCTATTTGCTTGTAATTAAATAAGGTAGATCAATTATATGGAAAATTTTGGGGGATCTTCACTTAAGAAGAGAGGAGTTAGATCGGTCTCAAACCCGGAATAAAAAGGCTATTCTACAGGCAAGAAATCCGGCGATGGGAGGAAAAAAGAAAGTGACTGCCAGCCTGAGAAAGGTAAACCGCCAGCCCAGAAGGCCGAATTCCATAGGCAGCCGGCTTATTGCCCAGAGTGACCAGGAGGTAAGGAAGGCCACCATGGTTCCCGCGGAAGCGCCTGCTTTTAAAAGTCCGGCCACTACCGGCAAACTGACATAGGGTCCACCTGGAGTTATCCCCCCAGCCAGGGTACCTATCAGTATCCCTCGCAAACCCGATTCTTGGCCCACCCACCGGGACAGAAGGTCATGCGGGAGCAGAACCTGGATCATTCCCGCAATGATAAAAGCAAAGATCACTAAAGGCAGCACTTCGATGGTCATATTGGCAGCGGCTTTTATTCCAATAATGTGACTGTTATCGCTTTTAGATGCCGCCCATATAGTCAAGATCAGTGCGAGGACTCCCATGATAATAGTGGGCATGATCATATCGGATCTTCTCCTTTTTTTAGGGTTGGAACTCATTTTTTGGTCATTATACAACAATAAACTCTGTTGAGGAAATTAAATACATACATATTTTATTTCTTTTATCACCCTAAAATTTGACGAAGTTTTTGGTATTTGATATAAAAAAAAATTAAGATGAATGGTTTTTTAGTAAACTTGATTACCGCATCATAAATTACTTATATCTCTTTGTTCTTTTTTAATATCATTCATGCTTGCAGGAGGAAAAAAATCGTCAAACCGAATATTATTTTAGTTGTCATCGATGCACTCCGGGCTCGAAATTTGGGCTGTTTTGGCGCTGACCCAGCCTCAAGCCCTAATCTAGATAAAATGGCGGCAGATGGGATACTGTTTGAGAACTGTTATTCCTGCTGGAACACAACCGATCAAAGTCTGACTTCGATCCTTTCCGGACATTACCCCAGGACACATGGGATTGTGCATCATGGTGATAAGATTACATTGGATGATCTCAAAGTTTATGAGCATCTGGGAATCAGTCTTTTGGGAGATTGGCTTAAGCAGAATGGATACCAAACCATGGCCGTCGATTGGATGGGTCGCTGGTATAAAAGAGGATTTGATTTTTATGGATATAAACCTGAATATAATTTTTTGCAGAAATTAGGATACCATCTCTTCAAGCTTCCTTATCTTCATGTGAAGTATATAATCGATAATATTGCCTTGCTCAAGATATATTCAAAAAAAAGAAAAACCTCGATCCGAACAAACTGGGAAAGCTTGAAAGGAGTTCTAAAAACATTCAGATTCACCTTTGAATTAGCCAGGATTCAGGATGCCGGCTATGTAACCAGTCTTGCCGAGCAACTGATAAGAGCAAGAAAAGACAATCCTTTTTTTCTATTCTTGCATTACTGGGATACACATTCACCTTACAACTGCCCCAAAAAATTCATAACTGAAAAGAGTAAAAAACAAACTGCAGTCGATCTATACTTATCTAAGGTCAAGGGTGCGGTCCGTTATGTCGATCATCATATGGGGAGGATCAAAGAAGTTCTCAGTAACGAAAAAATTTTGGATAACACGCTTTTAATAATCACATCAGATCATGGAGAAAGTCTTACTGAACATGATATTCATTTTGACCATCACGGACTCTATGAGGTCACGACTCATGTGCCGCTTATTTTTTACGGCCCGGGAATATTTAAGGAGAAAAAAAAGATCAACAGCCTGATTCAACACATAGATATAGCGCCGACGCTTTGCGACCTATTGAATATAAAGAAACATACTTTTGATTTTGACGGATCGAGTCTTTTTCCGCTAATTGATGATGAAAAAAAGGAACTGCGTGATTTTATATTCAATGAAGAGTCTTATGTTCAGAGAAAAATAGCGATCAGAACGCATAAATATAAATATATTATGGCTCCAGATGGGAGAGGGTTCTGCAACTACTGTCAGAAAGTGCACGTAGGCCCAGAAGAACTTTATGATCTTAGCCTGGATCCTGAAGAAACCAAAAGCCTTATTGACCAAGAAAAAGAGCTGGCGCAGGAAATGAAAAAACAGCTTGAATCCTTTGTCAGCGCACTGGATAAAAAAAGAGAAGATTGCCTGAAACGGGGAAACAGCGGAAATATGCCGGATAAGATCATGCTTGACCCGGAAGAAGAAAAGAAGATCCGCAAGCGTCTCCGAAGTTTAGGGTACATGGATTGAGAAAAATACCAACTCTCTATGCTGCTTTTATTCTTTTGGGTATTGAACTCACTATATTCATCTTGATTATTGTGGACAACTCTGAACTGGCGGCAAAGATAATTTCAATGGTGACGGCTAATCATATTGGCGGCCGGCTCGCTTTTATTGCAGTGGGATTGGAGAATGATTTATCTTCTCCGGTTATAATAGCTGTGATTATTTTATATAACACCACCTATGTATGTTTGATGTATTACTTATTTTTCATTTTGTCGGTTGGACTGGTGAAGATAAAGTTTGTTCAAAAAGCTATAGATGGATTAAGAAGAAGAGCAGTTGAAAGAAAAATGCTGTTAAGAAAATGGAATCGGTTTTTTATTTTTATTTTTGTATGGATACCTCTTCCCTGGACCGGAGCAGCAATTGGCTCCTATATTGCCCATTTAGAAGGTTACAGCACAAAAGATATTTTCATGATAACATTACCAGCGATGTGGATAGGAGTCATATCCTGGACGCTGTGGTTTGATGAGTTATATAATTTTATAGAGCGGTTTGGAAGAGGAAAAACAATGCTGTTGACAGTAGCTCTATTGGTGCTTCCCCTTTTAGGTTTTGTTTTTAACCTCTTGAGGAAAAGAATATTTTTCAAAGTCTAAATTTTTTTTATCCTTTTTTTCCAACTTTTCTAACCTGGATTATTCACGAGTCGAGATTGGTCCAGTTACAAGGC
>CAZLBV010000071.1:0-2640 GCA_964557845.1 uncultured Eubacteriales bacterium
TGTCAGAACTCTTGAAACAGCCGATATTTATGATCTAGTATCAACAGGATGGAAGGCACCGGAGCCCTTCAAGGTCAAAGCAAGAGATGGGGAGACAGATATCTATGGGTTGATCTTTCGTCCGTCAAACTTCGATCAACAAAAAAAATATCCATTGATTGACTCCTCTTACACCGGTCCCCACACCTTCAAGACGCCCAAATCATTTTACCGGGCATTCCGCAACAGTGAACAGCCTCTTGCAGAGCTGGGTTTCATCGTTATTGCCATAGATGGTATGGGAACGGCGATGCGGTCAAAGAAGTTTCATGACTTCTCTTATAAAAACCTGGGTGATATAGGAGCCGAAGACCATATTGCCGGGATCCAGCAGTTAGCAGCCCAGTTTCCGTGGATGGATATTTCCCGTGTGGGTATCTATGGCCATTCTGCAGGTGGATATGATGCGGCTCATGCCCTGCTCACTCATCCTGAATTTTATAAGGTGGGAGTTGCCTCTGCCGGCAATCATGACCATAGGATGGCAAAGGTATGGTGGCCGGAACTGTGGATGGGCTATCCGGCAGAAAAGCACTATAACGAACAGTCCAATCTGACCTTGGCCGGTAATCTCAAAGGAAAGCTTCTTCTGGTGCATGGGGACATGGATAACAATGTTAATCCAGCGGCAACTTTAAGGTTTGCCGGGGAACTGATCAGGGCGAACAAGGATTTTGATCTCCTAATCATTCCGAATAAAAGTCATGGATTGGATGACCATCCCTATTTTATCAGGAAACGTTGGGATTATTTTGTCAAACATCTGATGGGGCAAGAACCTCCTAAAGAATATTCGATTTCCTTGAAAAAGGAGTAGACCGAATATTTTAGATCTACAGGCCGTTTATTTTCAATTCATAAAGATAAGGCCATTTTTTCCCCGTAACATAAATAGTCCCTGTTGATGAATTATAGGCAATACCATTCAGGACATTATCTGCATGGAAGCGATATTCTCCGGGAACCAGATTTTTTAGATCGATCCATCCCAACACCTTTCCGGAATTAGGATCGATAATACAAATAGAGGATGATTGCCATATGTTGGCCAGAATCTTATCATTTATGTATTCCAATTCATTGAGTTTGTAGATCCGGCGGTTTCCGTCTTTAACTTCGAGCCTGTGTACCGGAGTAAAATTTTCCGGATCAAGAAAATAAAGAAACTGAGTCCCGTCACTCATGATCAAATTTTTTCCATTAGAGGTAAGGCCCCAACCTTCGGATGGGAAACTGTATTTGGATAATTTAAGCACCTTGAAATTTTCTCGATTATAAACCAGGATGATTCTGGATATCCAAGTCAGCTGAATGATTTTATCCTGGTAGGCAGTAATTCCTTCTCCGAATAGATCTGAGGGAAGCATTTTTTTTTGTATAACTTCCCCTGTCTCTAGAATGACCTTTCTGATGGAAGATGTTCCGAACTGCCCGGTGCTCTCGAAAAGGTATCCATCTTCATAAAATAAACCCTGGGTAAAGGCTTCTTTGTCATGAGGGTACATATTTAAAATTTCATAAGAATAATGCTGTGTTTTTTGCGAAAAGAGGATACCCCATATGAACAAACCTGAAATCAGCCAAACGAGCATTTTATTTTGTATGAGCATCTAAATATTATAATACTGTTATTGAGACCTTCTGTCTATGATCTTGAACATAATCAAGGTTGATCAGATGGGGTTTTTTCATATGGATATAAGAATATGTACTTACCGGAACCTATTTCTACGATCGCTTTTTCCCCGGTATATTCTACCGATTTTATACCATCTGCAAAAGATAAAGGTTTCCCTCCCTCAAGAACAGTATCTTTTTTTGCCTCCGGAAGATAGACGGTTCCATGAGTGTTAGGAGGGATGGTAACAGTAAGTCGAAAGGCGCCTTCTGTCTTTTCCCACTCTGAAAGTATCAGGCCGTACATCGAGCTGGTTCTGGCTGATGCGTGATTCAATCCTCCGCCGGGGTGTGGCTGGATCAAGATATGCTTATAACCGGGATATTCAGGATCGATCTCGATACCGGCAACCACCCGGTAAAGCCATTCACCGATCGCCCCATACGCATAGTGGTTAAAGGAATTCATCCCGGGGTCTTGAAAGCTGCCGTCTGGTTTGATCCCATCCCAACGCTCCCAAATGGTGGTAGCTCCTTTAGTAATAGGATAAAGCCAGGAAGGATATTTCTTTCGATTTAAAAGCATATATGCCACATCCAGATAGCCATGATCGCTTAGAACAGGACAGATCAAAGGGGCCCCCAGAAAACCGGTAGTAATATGTTTAAATAAGTTGACATCATTCGCCATGCGTTCTGCAGCCCGTTTTTTTATAGAGTCGGGAAGAAGATCGAATCCCAAAGCCAGGGAATAGGCGGTTTGTGTATGGGAAGAAATGCGAGCATTCGGGGTTACAAATTCATCCAGAAAAACTTTCCTAATTTTTTTCCATAGGTCTGTGTAGTATTCGGCATCTTGTTTAAATCCTAATATGGCTGCAGCCTTCCTTAAAAGGAAAGTAGAGTAGGCAAAATAAGCCTGAGAAATAAGGTTTTTATCTGTGGCTGCACCCGGATAATCGGATCGATCAGTACTGAAAGCCA
>CAZLBV010000072.1:0-12112 GCA_964557845.1 uncultured Eubacteriales bacterium
TATGCAGATTATATAATAATTACGGCTGACAGTAATAAAGACGGCCGTTTTGATGACATTGCCAAAGAGAAAGGAATTCCTTTAACCCAGATCGAATATGCCCTTGATCTTGTCGATATTCTTACACAGGTCTTCGAATAAATAAACTATATTTTCTTGACAGTACAGGAAATCGCCTGTGCGGTATCCTTAGTGATCCCTCTCCGGAAGTCCAGGTAGAGAAGCCGATCGCTATCTTTTGTCACGGATTCACGACCAACAAAGACGGCAATACCAACCGGCAGCTTGAGAATATTTTAAATCATGTAGGCCTAGCGGTTTTTCGATTTGATTTTTTCGGTCATGGTGAAAGTGAAGGCTCTATAAATCAGATAACCACATCCCATGCAGTAGATAATATTTTGAAAGCGGTTGAATTCATTCACAGCAAGGGATACCAAAAAATAATCCTGTATGGATCGAGTTTCGGAGGGATGGCAAGCCTTTTGGCAGCTCCCGAAATTAAAAATCTTCAGGCTATGGCTCTTAAATCCCCGGTTTCTAATTACCCAGGATCCCTTTTCTCCCGAATGAAGACAAGTGAATTACATGACTGGAAAAGAAAAGGATACCATACCTTTATAAATGCTGAAGGTTTAGAGCAGAGGATAAATTATTCATTTTTTCAAGACGCAATGGCAGTGAATGTATTCCAAATACTTGATCGAATTCGTATTCCCGTGCTTATTGTACATGGGAGCCGTGATGAAATAGTGCCGGTTGCGCAGAGCCGAAAAACAGCTTTTCTCCTGCCGGATTGCAGATTGGAGGTTATCAAAGGAGCAGACCACACTTATTCCCAAACCCTTCATTTCAACCAGATGATCAAATTTATCTCAAGATTCATCATTGAATTTAATCCCCATAATTGAACCAATCCGTCTAAACTAACTCTGGAATGCATTGGGGAGCATTGAAAACAAAACCAGATAACTGTATCTTATTAATTCTATTTTAAGGTAGAAGGAAACTTATAGGTAGATATAGAAAATGCTACTCGTGTTTAGGTCAAAAATTGAAAAAAAACTTTAAAAAATTACTTTGCAAAGAAAATATTTTTCTCGATCTAAAATCTTGTAAAAAACAGAATATTATCACAGAAATCATTGATCGCCTTCATTCCGCTGGTATGATTACAAATAAAGAAAAAGTGCTGGAATCTGTAATGGAAAGAGAGAAAAAAATGACTACCGGAATGGAGCATGGTATTGCTCTGCCCCATGGTAAAACAGATGCTGTTGATGATCTGGTGGTTGCCATCGGATTAAAAAATGAAGGTGTAGATTTTGACTGCGCTGTGATCATCATTTCTGCACGATTTTTTGGACTGATTTTCAGCCGGTATTTAAAACAACCACGGATGTTGGGTGAATAGGTGGCAGGAATGGTCATCGGACCCTATGCATTAGGGTCATTTCAACTGCCGCTTCTTGATCAACCCCTTTTTCCTCCACTTGAGTCGGTTCTTCCAGTATCTCCGGAATTATACGGACTGGCCGTAGTTGCTTCTATTGTTCTTCTTTTTCTGGCAGGCCTGGAGACCGATCTCCCAACTTTTCTTAGGCACACTATCCACGGCCACATCCGTCGGAATAACGGCTCGTATTCTAAGCGAAAAAAGAAAACTGTCCACTCCAGAGGGAGTTACTATCCTATCTGGCGCCGTACTGGACGATGTCTTGGGGATCGTCCTGCTGGCAGTCGTAGCCGGAATCTCTAAGGTCCACCTTAGCGGGGCTCCTGTGGATTGGAGAGCTGTCGCCTGGATCGCTTTTAAAGCTTTCGGATTCTGGTTAGTCTGTACTGCATTAGGGATTCTATTCACCAAACGTATCTCCAGCGGCTTGAAGTGGCTTAGATCCAATGACGCCATAGCTGGTGTTTCTTTAGGGTTAGCCTCATTTCTGGCAGGATTAGCAGAAATGACCGGATATGTTTGGAGTGGCTATCATGACCTTGTTAATTGCCAGTATTATCGCTCCTCCTATTCTGATCAAAAGCTTTCAAGGCGAGTATGGAATGAAGCGTAACCATGAAGTCAAAGAAGAGGAACCCGGATGTCAAGTCAAGCTGGAATTTCCTACTCGGCCTATTACCGAATTTATCCGGAGCCGAATCATAGAAGCTTTTAATAATGAGGAATTTTTTGTACATCGGCTGAATCTTGAAAGTCAGATCTATCACATTAGAAAAGAAGATATATTCATTACCCTTATGCAAAAAGATAATAATATTGAGATCTGTACGACTAAAGATAACCGGCCGCTTGTCGTTCTTATTGTAACTGAAGAGCTGCTAGAGTTGAAAGACCTGTTGGAAGGCGCCCAAAAATTAAAGAGCCCAGACGGTATGTGTGAGGCTCTGGTCACCGGATTGTTCAGTGACGATGAATGATCTTTCCAAATTTCCTTTGAAACTAAACCTTATGTTTTAAGGTGATATTTGATCTCATATGATTCCTGTCCACACCATGACCTTAAATTTTTTTCTTGCTTTAATGAGCCGAAAAACACAAGTGATGGTTGTAAAACAGCTACAGGGTTTCTCATTTAAAAGCATGGGACGATAGAGCCACTGCCGGATCGCTTTTAGGGTCGTGGAGACAAAAATAGGATGACAGGATCTCACAAGTTGAGCTGATCTAATCTGCCCTTTAGCATCAATTTCAGCTTCGAAAACGACTTTACCCTGAAGGCCTAGTCGCAGAGCATCCTCAGGGTATTCAGGAGCGATTCTCTTTATTAATACAGGAGGGACCATCCGGCTTTCCTCGGATCCTTTATCAGTTTTTGTCTCTGGTTTAGTCTGAGTATGGATCTTTTTATCTCTTGTATCATTATTCTCATGGTTGGTTTCCAATAGGCCTAAATATTTCGTTGGACTTATACTCCCTCGATCTAATGGATGACTTTGGATGACCTGTATAGATTCCTTAACTTTTCCTATCCAAAGCCATAAGACTGCCAGAAGAATCAATAAAACAAACAGTCTCATCAAAAAATAAAACCCATATTTTAATATTTTTTCCACTATCGTCACTCTTTTTTCCCTTTTATATATACACTCGTCCTTTATTATTATTCCTGTAAAACCTGATTTTTCCATATAGAACATAGGTCTTCTGGACGGATGTTATTTAAAATGATAATCTAAAGTTCATTCTCATACTTTCAATGACAGAGAGGACGAAAATGGATGATCAGACTTTCAAGAAAACAAAGATTCTTCTTTTAACAATAGTTCTCCTTTGTTTCACTTTGTCTTCCCAAGCTCAAGATAAGGCCATTCCTCTTTCCAGCTATCTTGACTATGCCCGGCAGTCGGCAGATTATGCCTGGGATCACTATGATGAAATTATAGAAAACTGGGAAAAAGGATTCGACCCAAACAGTATTTTTGGCTATCGTCCTCCCGGAAATATCCTGGAAATGGCTGTGATCTACTCTTACCTGTATGAAAAAGAGGGCCATCCCGAATATGCTCGGAAGGCAAAAAGGGTGATCATGGAGTATGAAAGTTATCGCTCATTATATCCACAATGGGCTATAGAGGCTCGCACAGATTATGATGATACTGTCCCAATGCTTCCCGACTTTTTCACAGCCATGCGCTATATCCGGGCGTATCATACACTTAACTGCTTGGGGCAAATATCTGTAAATGAAAAAAAACTAATTGAGCCTCTCATCGCTGAGAGCATGACTTATCTTCTCCGTTCTCAAGAATGGGGCCCTATGAACCGGGCTGCTCTCCGGGCTGAATCCTTAGCCTGGGCTTTAAA
Source organism: uncultured Eubacteriales bacterium (assembly GCA_964557845.1). Lineage (GTDB taxonomy): Bacteria > Acidobacteriota > Aminicenantia > Aminicenantales > Aminicenantaceae > CAZLBV01. Next base: position 3,821 of record CAZLBV010000072.1, read on the forward strand.
AGCCTTGCCGGATCATCCCGAGGTTGACAAATGGGACATGCAACGCCGCGCCATCGGTGATGACAACTGGGGAAATTGGGAGATCGAGGATGCATCTCTTTACAATGCTGTCTGGCTTTATGCTCTCTGCGGCTATGCCGATGCTATGGGAAAACAAGAAGAATTGTTCAAAACTCCAGAGATGTACTATTATGGCCAGTATTTTTTGAATCTAATGAGCCCCATGGGGATGGTTACTGATTTTGGGGATGCCAATTGGCTTTCCAACTGGAATAGATTTCTGGTCTATTTCGAAACCGCAGCTAATCACTACCGAGATCCCCACTTGAAATGGGCCGCTTCCACCATTGCTGGAAAATTCATAGATTTCAACGACTCTACTAATGTGGGATTGGGGTATATGCTGCTTGACTGTTATCGCTGGGGAAGCGATGAGGTTCAAATTGAAAAACCGGATAATCTTTCTTGTGAGGTCATGGAAGATATCGTGGGTAAAAAGATCGTTTTCCGCAACGGATGGGATGAAAAATCCACATTCATGCTGTTTAATTACCGGGATGAAGGGGACGGCGGCCTTAATTTTCGTGATTATTTGAGGGATACCATCCCGGTCGAAGAAGAAAAAATGACTCACGGGCACTCTGATGAGAACAGTATAGCCTTACTCATGGCAGAAGGATCGGTGCTGCTTACCGATGGAGGTTATCGTGATTTCATGCCCAGCGGCCCCTTTGGGGCTTACCGGCAGGATTATTTCCACAATCGCTTGTGCGTAAGGCCTGAAAAGATTTTTATGGGGCAGGAACAAGGCCAATTCCGTTACAGCATAACCGATCTTGTGCCCGGGCAGTCTATCCTCGATTTTCTCCATAACGCCGGTTCCTACAAGATAGTTCGTACCCAGCGGGTTGATTTCATTGTTCTGGATAACTTTGATTACAGCCGTACTCGTTTAATAGACGAAGATATGGGCTATTCTTGGGACAGGATCATTACCTATATCAAAGATCCCGGATTATTTGTGGTCTTTGATATCTTTAAAGCCCAGCAGGAGGGTTATTTTACTCTCGCTAATCTCTGGCACACCCGCAAGATCATCTCTCAAGGTGCTCACTGGTATGATACCGTATACGATAAGATCCAAAACTCTTATTTCCCTCAGGATCATCACTTGCTTATCACCTTTCCCATGACACATTTCCGCCTGGAAGGCATTGAGCTAGAAAAAAGAAATTATCAAGATGAATTTCTGGTGCATCAAACCACTGCCCAACACTTTGAACTGGGAGAAACCGTCGGATTCATCACAGTCCTTATCCCTCATTCCAAAAATGAACTTCCGGAAACGTGGGTGCAGAGAATATCCCTGGTATCTCCAAAACCGGCCAAGGCAGGATTGAGTATCCGGATCAAGCTGGATCAAAAAGAGATCCTGTTGGGTGTAAAAAATGATCTAAGAATGGACATATCCCGTGATTGGAGACGCCCGCGGTATACCTATGAATCAGGCAGGATAGCTTTTGATGAATTCGAAAGTGACGGAGATTTTGTTATAGCTGAATTTAAAGAAGAATCCGCAGCCTTCACCATCGTTAATCTGACAAAAGCCTATTTTAAAGACAAGATCTTGATCGATCCAAAATCCGCATTTTTTGGCCTCAATTTTGATGCCAGCCCGGTTCAACCAGGTGTGGGAAAACTGCGATATTGGCGTGATAAGATCAGTGTGAATGATCAAAAATAATAACATAGAGCTGAATTGCCTACTCTGATATAAAAAAATAAAAAAAGGGAGGAGTTATGGAAAAAGAATTGATGGCTGCTCTTGAAAAATTAAAAAATAAAGAAATAGGCCTTTCGGATTGGTTTCCCATCACTCAAGACCGCATCAATAGTTTTGCCGAATGTACAGAAGATAAACAGTGGATCCATGTTGATGAAGTCAAGGCTAAAGCAGGGCCTTTTGGTAAAACAGTGGCTCATGGTTTTCTTATTTTATCCCTGCTGGCTCATTTTTCCCATCAGTATAAGATTAATCTGCCGGGCGTTAAGATGAGGATTAATTACGGTTTAAACCGCGTCCGTTTCATCGAACCTGTCACGGTAGGATCAAAGATTCGAAGCCGTGGCCTATTAAAAGATATTCAGATCAAATCCCTAGGCAGGATCCTGTTGACTATCGAAAACACAGTGGAAGTCGAAGAAAAGGAAAAACCGGCGATGACAGCGGAAACTCTCTTCCTCTTGATACTCTAAATCTGGCTCTGTTGTTTGACCAAAGATTGCGCTTTTAACTGCTTTGCTTTTTGTAAAATCATCCGCAGTTTATCGATTATCATTCTTGCTTTTATATGCGGAAGCTTTCTATTTCCTTTTTGCTGAGTATGATAATGCGCATTCAAAAAAACGTCTATTTCTTCAAATTCCATCCACTGGGAAAGAAAGGTATCTGCATGCAGCTCGTTTTTTAAATCATTAAACTCCTTACTCCTTGCAAGAACATGGCTTCTCTCCAGTAGGTCTTTGCGCCATTTTTCGTAATCCTTTGTGGCATAAGGAGGAATCGGACCCATGAGTTTCCTGGCATTTGTTACTGTTTCTTGATAAAATTTTTCTCCGTCTCTAAAATAATTCCGGGCTTTATAGTACTCTGACGTACCAACATTATCTTTCAGATAATCCATAAAAATCTCTATGGATCTATGGAGAGCTTCAAAGCTTTTCCCTGCTTTGGGATAGACCAAACTTTCATTTATTTTTAACATTTACTGACTCCATGTATCAAACCTGTTCCCTTTCGGCTGGTTTATATCACAATTAATATAATACTGTCAAAATTTATTAATTTTTCAAACTAATAAAATTACCCCCCGGAGGATATCACATTCATAAATCTAAGTCCTAAAACTCCTTAAGCAAAATAACCTGCCTTCTTTAGAATTTATTGAATAATCAATATTAATCCTGTCCTATAAAACTGGATAATATCTCAGGCTAAAGGACAGCTCCCTTTAAAAACTTGTACTTCCAATAGTTGGCACCATGAGATAACTGCCGGTTAACTACTCTTAAGCCTGTTTTTACCTTATTCTTAATAGTTTATTTCAAATCACCGAAGATAAGTTCAATCTGGCATTATTCTTGCTGATATATGTGTAGAGAAATTAAAATGGATAAAAAAATCTCAATTCTTTTTATAATTTTAATCCTGCTTCTACCAACTCAGAACAATTCCCAGGACAAAAAAAACGGGATCGGAATAATATTTCTGGAACCTACCGGACTCAGCTTAAAAATAAGCTTGGGGGATCGCTTCAGCCTATGTACCGCAACGGGTAAAACCTTGGGTGAAGAAGAAACCTGGCGGATCCAGGTTGATTTACTTTTTGACTTTAAATTTTTTGAATCTGAATCATTTTATACCAGTCTTTATACAGGATCGGGCGGCCGATATGAACTACAGGGCAAGCAAAAATTCGGTATCCGCTTCCCTATTGGAATAAACGTGGCTTCAAAGAATATTCCTGTCCTTATTTTTGCTGAAGGAGGTCCGATACTGGAATTTAGACCATCAATGCTCTATTTTCGAGGAGCCATCGGGTTAAGGCTGCTCTTTTGATCGTGAATGAAATTAATTTGAATAAAAGGAGAATAAAATCCATGAAAACAAGAATTTCATTAGTTTGTCTCTTTGTGATTTTATTAATAAGCATGAATCTTTCGTGTAAACAAGAAGAAGGCGCGCTTCCAGACCTTTATGTCCATGACATCTCATGTATGGGAACAAATCTCTATTTAACCGTAGGAAATCAGGGTGAAGGATCTCTTCCTGAAAATTGGTCCGGTCTTTCCACTTTGTATATAAACGGAGAGCCCCAGGAAGACATAGCACTTCACCACCCTACCTCAACCACTCGAGGCGGCATTGAAGAACCTGGCGGTCTCTCACATTATTTGATCCCCTCTATTATTTCTGATATGGCCAGGATCGATGTCTATTTGGATCATAATGATGCGATCAAGGAATCCGATGAAGCTAACAACGAAAAAGAGAATGTGTATTTAAACCCCTGTGCTCTTCCTGATCTTCAAGTCAATGACATATATTTGAACGAAGACAATGAGATTGTTGTAGTGATTGAAAACATAGGACCTGGAGTTATCCCAAAACAAGTTTGGATCACAGAGGAGCTGCCTGATTGTCTGTTAAAAGTACTGGTCAACGAAGAACAAAAATGCTTGAATAAAATGTGTGAGTTTGATCCGGAAAAAAGGCTCGAGCCCGTTTCCGGGATTGCTGTATTTCCTACCGGGATCATATTAACAGAAGAAACAGTTGTAACAGCTGTCATAGACTGTGATGATATAATTATGGAAAAAGATAAAGATAACAATGTTAAAACCATGACTTTAGGCGGAGAATAAAAACAGATAACATATCAGGGAAAGATTAATTCTATCTGTTATTATTAAAGAAGAAAGAAAGAAAAAATCTTAGGGGTTGTTTTTATCTGATAGAACTTCAAAACCTGAAATAATATCTAAAAGTTCTGAAGTTATGGACTGTTGACGAACATGCATATACCGGCTGTTGATCTCCTCCAGTTTTTCTTCGATATTTTTTTCCGCTGCCTGCATTGAAGCCAGGCGGCTGGCATTTTCACTGGCTAAAGATTCCACTGTTGTTTTATAAATCGACACAAAGAAATACTGTCTTATCAAAGAGGAAAATAAACGGTCCCAACTCATGCTGTATGTCGGTAAAACCCGGGAAGGCCATTCTTTTTCCGCTAATTTGGTTAACCAATCCAGATCAAGAGGCAAAAGATATTTCATGGATGGCTGAAAAGATGTTTTCTGTGCAGGTTTATTGTGGAATAAAATTATCATGCCCACATCGTTATTAACCCGCCATTCTTCAACTTTTAAGAGCACCTTTTGATTAAATGATGTTAAATCTCTTAAGGATTCAAATAAAGAAATGTAACTGTTTACTGGATGGCCCTTTGCATCCAGCAGGTCCCTCATCCTTTCTCCAACGGCCAATACAAAAAGTTTTTCCTTGTTTATCTCAAATTCATCTATTTTTCTAAAGGCGAAAGAAGCGATCTGATCGTTGAACTGCCCCACCATCCCCTGAACCGATCCAAAAATAACTACTCCCAGTCTCTCAGTTTTTTCTTTCACTGACCGCTGCTTTAAAAAATCTTCACCGCGATCACGCATCAAGATCTGAAGGCCCATTTCAATATTCTGACTGTATTGTTCAAGAGACTCAACCGACCTTTCATATTCCCTTATATTTACCGCTGCCAGTGATTTCATGGTCTTAACCACAGACTGCAGATCTTCGGTACTTTCAAGCTTCCGTTTGAGCAGTTCCAATTGTTCCATGTATTTAATCCACTGTCACTAAAGATTCTACAGCTTCTTGGGCATTTTTCAGCATGCTGTCTTTATCTTCTTTGTTCAGTTCTTCACCTTTTTTTATTTTATCCCCGATCTGGGAGAGTTCTTTAACCGCCTCTTCCCGCACCCTTTTTTTTGCTTGAGAGATCTTGTCCATAGGGATCTTATCGAATACCCCTTCTGTTACGGCCAGCATCATTGTTATCTGCTCAATAACTGATATGGGCTGGTATTGATCTTGCTTCAGTACTTCACGCACACGCCGTCCTCTCTCCAGAGTATTCCGTGTATCCTCATCCAGTCTGGCGCCAAACCTTGAAAAACTTTCCAACTCTTCAAATTGAGAATAGGATAAACGCATATCTCCTGCGATCTCACGGTAGGCAGGAAGTTGAGTCTTCCCTCCAACTCGGGAAACCGATTTACCCACATCGATCGCCGGCAGATAACCAGCATCAAAGAGTTTAGGAGATAGGTAGATCTGTCCATCAGTGATGGAAACCAGGTTTGTGGGAATATAAGCAGCGATATTCTGAGCTTGTGTTTCAATGATAGGAAGCGCCGTAAGGGAACCCCCTCCCAGCTTGTCTTTTAAATGAGTAGAGCGTTCCAAGAGGCGGGAATGGATATAAAATATATCCCCTGGATAAGCTTCCCGAGCCGGCGGACGGCGCAGTAGAAGTGACAGCTCGCGGTAGGATCGGGCATGATGGGTTAGATCATCATAAACAACAAGAACATCCTGTCCTTTTTCCATGAAATATTCACCCATTGATGTGGCTGCATAGGGTGCAATAAAATTCTTGCCTGGAGTATCTTCACCTGTGGCAATCACAACTATTGTGTATTTCATGGCTCCATATCTTTTAAGGTCGTTTATCACTTTTGCCACCGATGTACTTTCCTTGCCGATAGAACAATAAATACAGATGACATCTTCATCTTTTTGGTTCAATATCGTATCCACCGCCACCGCGGTTTTACCGATCTGCCTGTCTCCTAAGATCAATTCCCTTTGTCCTCTTCCAATAGGGATCAGTGCATCGATCGCTTTGATCCCGGTCTGAAGCGGTGTGGACACGGGGGCTCTATCCATGATCGCTGGAGCCGGCCTCTCCACAGGCAGCCTGGCATAAGTATCCAACCGGCCCTGTCCATCCATGGGCCTACCCAGAGCATCCAGGATCCGACCCACCAGCTCATCCCCCACTGGAACATCCATGATCCTATGGCTTCTCCAGGCAAATTGGCCGGCTTTGACATTTTTGTAATCATCGATAAAAACAGCAGAGATCTCATCCCGGTCGAGGTTAAAGGCCATCCCCATCTCTCCCCCGGAAAAACGAATCAGCTCTTCGTTCTTTACGTTAGGAAGCCCTTTGACTCTTGCGATACCGTTTCCAATCTTCCACACCCTTCCTATTTCTCTTGGTTTCAATTGAAACTGGTGCTTTTCCAGGATGTCATCAAATAAAGTGAAAGACTCATTCATTATCTTCCTTAATTCATTGTTTTTATTTTTTTGTTTACTCATGGTGACAAGATCTTTTGAAATAAAATCAGCCGGGTTGCTTTAGTCTTCTTTTCCATTTGATCGATCTTCATTTGAGAATCTCTGTTCAAAGCTTTCTGCAATATTATTTTCAAGATCACTTAAATAACTCTCAATATTCCACGCAATTTTCCTGTCGTTTGATTCCAATTCAATTCCCCCGATCATTTCATCAGAGGTTTTAAATTCAAGTTCAACTTCTTTAGAGAAAGTATCTTTTACTGATTTTTCAATCTTTTGTTTCATAGTATTTGATAATCTAAACCGGCTTCTTATCTCGGCTGTATGATCAGATTCAGAAAGGCTTTGGCTGAATTCTTTTTTTTCGTTTTTCTCCAAATCCTGGATCCGGTTTAGAAATGTAGTGATGATATGTTTTTCTATGTCTTCATCGGCCAACTCTTTCAGAGCCTTTCTTATGGCCTCAAATACCTGCTCCCCGGTTCTGACCCGGAGATCATTTAAAAAAGCTTGTTTTTGTTTTTGCAGTGATTCATACCAATGTTTTTGTTTTTGGTCCACTTCTTCCCGGGCTTTTTGAATAAGCTCTTTTTTTCTCTCTTCAGCCTCATTTTCAGCGTCAGAAAGCATACTCTTCTGTTTTTCTTCTATTTCTGACTTCTTCTTTTCAAATTCTTCTTTTTCCATATCCGCCTCTTTTTTTCTCTCTTCAGCATCTTTGATCCTTGCGGAGATATCCTCTTCCCGCTGATCCATAACCCGGACAATGCGCTTATACAAAAAATGCCTCAATAGGAGCACCAATATGATGAAATTGATGATCTGAGCAATGAATGTGAACAAATCTATGTTCAATTTTACCCTCCGTTTTGAGCCACATAATTCCAGAAAGGATTTGCAAAAATAAGTATGATCGAAATAACAAAACAATAAATAGCGGTTGACTCGATCATAGCTAAACCAACGAATAAGGTCCGGCTTATGGTATTAGCTTCATCCGGCTGCTGGGCGATCGCGCTTAACGCTTGGGCCAGCGCTTTTGCTTCACCGAATGCAGGACCTAATGAGCCGATGGCTATAGTAATACCTGCGATCACAATGGAAGCGGTTCCGATAATGTCTATACTAGCCATAGTTCTTTTCTCCTTTAAGTTTGATTATTTTAATTTTTCTTATCTTTTTCCTCATGAGCCCGGCTGGCCGAAGCGATATAAACCGTGGCCAGCACAGCAAAAATATAGGCTTGGATCTGCCCGATCAAAAGTTCCAAAACATGTACGATTATGGGAATGAATAGCGGTGCCAGGGAGATGAGAATCCCCACGATCATGGTTCCGCTCATCACATTCCCGAATAGACGTACAGACAAA
>CAZLBV010000073.1:0-7021 GCA_964557845.1 uncultured Eubacteriales bacterium
ATTCAGGTATATCCTTTGGCCCCTCGGGGCATCCGACCACAAAAATTCCTGGAATTTCAGTCTCAACTGGAGAAAGGTTTCCGTACTGTGTGGAGAAAAATCCTTTTTCATCCTGTTTTAGGCCGAGGGTTTTCGCCAACGTTTCAGTCCCTTTGCTTGGAATCATAGCTTGAGAAAGAATAACCATATCCGTCTCAAGAACATCTTTCCCGCTGTTTCCATTTTGGTACTTTATCTTCAGTTTGTTGCCATCGGCAGCCACTTCAACATCTTCTGTCCGTATGAATTCAACTCCTAGGCTTCGTGTTTTCTCATAAAACTTCTGATAGGATTTTCCCGGAACACAAAGATCAGAATGGAACTCATATATTTTTGCATCCGGGATCTTATGTTTAAGAAAATGGGAAAATTTTGCGGAGTACATGCAGCAGACACCAGAACAGTAACCCTGCTCCTTTCTGCCGACACAGTGGACGATACCGATCGACTTAGGTGTGCTTTTGTCTCTGAGGATGATCTCACCACTGGTTGGACCGTTGGAAGCAAACAGCCGCTCAAACTCCAGGGCTGTATAAATGTTTTTCCCTTTCCCATAGCTGTATTTAGGAAGCGTATTGACATCTAAGAGGTCGAATCCTGTGGCTACCAGAACAGCTCCAACCTGTAGATCAACGGTCTCATCCTGATCATCAAAATTGATGGCATCGAACATACAGGCTTCCTGACAGGCTTTACAATTCTTATCTTTGCCATTGAAACGAAGACAGTATTCAGTCTCAATGTTAGGAACATTGGGAAGGGATCCAGCACAGGGAACGCCAATAGCCTTCCTGGTGGAAAGACCTTCTTCAAATTCATTATCCAGAGAGGCGGGACAGGGTTCATAGCAGGCCTCGCAGCCGATACAATTAACTAGGCTGACATATCTGGCCTTCTTTTTTATCCTGGCAGTAAATTCTCCTACCGATCCATTCAAGCTTTCCAGCTCACTCAGATAATGAACTTCAATTTTGTCGTTTTGAAGAACATCCTGCTGTTTAGGTGCCACCATACAAGTAGAACATTCCATGTTAGGATAGACTTCCTCAAATTTGATCGTCTGGCCTCCGATTATGGGGCCTTTTTCAACAAGATGGACTTTCATTCCTGCTTTTGCTAACAGGAGACTTGCTTCCATTCCGGCCACTCCAGCACCCAATATTAATACATCTTTATTGTTCATTTTCTTCCTTTTTATAGTTTGGGATTACTCCGAAACGGACTGGGTCCTTTCTCTTTTATTTTTCTCGCGTATTCATTAACGACTTCTGCATAACGTTTTCCTTCGGCAGCAGATACCCAGGAAAGTTGAATCCGTTCAGGTTCCAAATCCAGACTTTCCAGAATTTTTTTCATAAGCGCGAATCTTCTCCGGGCATAATAATTGCCCTTTTCATAGTGACAGTCCCCTGGGTGACAACCTGCTACCAGGACTCCATCCGCACCCCACAGAAGTGAGGTTAAAACCAGGTTGGAATTGACGCGGCTGGAACACATGACTCTGATAACGGAAAGATAAGGCTCTATCTCCGTCTTTGTCGCTCCGGCCAGGTCGGCTCCTGCATAGGAACACCAGTTACATAAAAAACCAACTATATTTGGTTTAAATTCTTGTGTCATAATATTACCTTTCTTTTCGCTGCTATCCACGTCTAGAGACAGAGAACTCTCTCTATTTGTCTTGGATCAAGAATGCGAAAGAAAATCCTTAAAATTGAATCTGAGCTTTATGCTTGCCTCCCCCTTCATCAGTACAGAAGAGTAAGGTTTTTCCTGTCTTTTCCGCCCAAGCCTTTATATCTTTGGGAAAAGATTCACAATCGGCGATGACTTCCAATATGTCACCAGCCTGCATCTTCGGTGCCATTCCGGCGACCTTTAGAATAGGTTGGGGGCACTTAAGTCCCATAGCGTCTAATGTTTGAGTTGCCATGATATTCTCCTTATTTAATTGTAACTAAAATTATTAATTACGAATTCAAACTTTTCTTAAAAAGAGAAAGTAATGGTTGCGTCTTCGATCTCTTTCATGAAGGTGGTTGCTCCGACGATCTCCACACCATCTCTGAACTCTTCTCTTTTTATGTCCTTATTCTCCAATGCCAGTTCACATACAAAGATCCTTCCACCCAGAGCTATTACACCTTCTACCAATTCATGAAGATCGGGCAGGCCTTTCCCACCCATCTTCTCAACTTCACCCTTAACCATAGCCTTAGCTCCACCCGGGCAGAAGAAAATAACCAATTCATCTCCGAGAGCAACGGCTGATGACCCCAGTATAAAGGGCGGGTATACGTTTTTAGGTTCATCTCCATTAACTGTGATAGCAATTTTTGCCATATGAGTAACCTCCTTATTAAATTAAACTACAATCGCTCATTTGCCGGATATCCGGAATCAATTTTTTCATTCCATCAGGTTCTTTCAAGAACGAATATCTGAAATTTCCCCCTGGATGAAGATCAGCGGTATCCGAGTATTTTAAAATATTCAAATGCTTAGAAACATTGGGGCGGGTGACATCTTTCTTACCCTTGACAAGTGCTTCGCCTATCAGGATGTTGATAGGATAAAAAAGTGCCTTAAAGATTTGGGACTCTTTTTTTTGATCCGATAATAATGGCATTTTAAATAATACTAACTTATATAGCTATAATGATAACGAAATATACTAACTTGAATAAGATTGTTTTTCAACTATTTTTTTATTTTTTTATTCTTTTAAAAAACTTTTTGAGGGATTTATACATGTCTTTTTCCGTTTTCTGTTTCTTGATTCATAAAAATGGGGGAACTCCTCAACTATTACTTTGTTGACCTTGCGGTTTTGAATGTGATAAATATATTTCAGGATTTCAGAGGGTGTAAGTTAAAGTGAAATAAATAAAATATAATTCGATAATCTGCTGGCGTAAATAAATGATCGGAAAAACTATCTCACACTACAAAATAGTCGATAAGATCGGTGAAGGCGGAATGGGGGTGGTCTATAAGGCCGAAGACACTAAATTAAAAAGGACTGTGGCTTTGAAGTTTTTGCCTCCTGATCTCACCAGGGATAATGAAGCCAAGGAACGATTTATTCAAGAAGCCCAGGCTGCCGCAGCACTGGATCATCCCAATATCTGCACGGTTTATGAGATCAATGAATCTGATGGAGATACATATATTGCCATGGCTTATGTGGAGGGCCAAAGCCTGAAAGATAAGATGAAGGGAGGGCCGCTTGGTTTGGATGAAGCTTTAAGCCTTGTTTCTCAGGCTGGCGAGGGGCTGCGTGCGGCTCATAAAAAAGGCATTACTCACCGTGATATAAAACCAGCGAATATAATGATAACCAATGAGGGGCTGGCCAAGATCCTGGATTTTGGTCTGGCCAAATTATCCTGGGGGGAAGATTTAACCCGGACGGCGGCTGTTATGGGAACAGCAGCCTACATGTCGCCGGAACAGGCTCGTGGTCAAGAAGTTGATCAGCAGACAGATATTTGGTCCTTGGGTTGTGTGTTTTACGAGATGCTCACCGGAAAGCGGCCCTTCAAGAGTGCAAATATTCAGTCCGGAATCTATGCAATATTGAATGAGGAGCCTGAGCCTGTCTCACATGTGCGAAAAGATGTCCCGTTGGAGCTTGAGAAAATACTGAATACTTGCCTGCAGAAAGATCCCCGCAATCGATACAAAGATATGGAGGGTTTGCTTAAAGACGTGAAATCCATTGCTGTGATGGATAAGACATTAACCATACATTCCCTCCGCAAGAATGAAGAGCTTCCCTCAATCGCTGTTCTTCCTTTTGTCAATATGAGCAATGATCCTGAACAGGAATATTTCTGTGACGGCTTAGCAGAAGAGCTTATTAATTCTTTAACAAAAATCAAAGGTATAAAGGTGGTTGCCCGGACCTCTGCCTTTGCCTTTAAAAATGAAAATATTGATGTACGCGAGGTGGGGCGGAGGCTGAATGTCGAAAAAATACTGGAAGGCAGTGTCCGTAAGTCGGGAAACAAGCTTCGCATCACAGCGCAGCTTATCAATGTTTCGGATGGTTTCCACCTGTGGTCTGAAAAATTTGACCGCGACATGGAAGACATCTTCGCCATTCAGGATGAGATTTCCTTGGCCATTGTTGATAACCTTAAAGTCACGCTTTTAAAAGGAGAAGAGAAAGCGCTGCTTAAGCGGTATACAGAAGATCCGGAGGCATATAATCTTTATTTGAAAGGGATTTATAACCTGAGAAAATATACTGCCGAAGGATTCCAGGCGGCCATCAAATATCTCGAGATCACCCTTCAAAAAGATCCGGATTATGCTCTCGCCTATTCCGGTTTAAGTGAAGTATTTTACGCCATCTCATACTGGGGCAATGTTCCACCTCATCAGGCATATCCTAAGGTCAAGGAATTTGCAAAAAAGGCCATTGAAATAGATAAGGATATCGGAGAGGCTCATGCCTCATTAGGCATGGTTTACACATTTTATGATTGGAATTGGAAGAAAGCCAAACAAGAATTATCCATGGCCCTTGAATTGAATCCCAGTTCTGCCATTATTCACTTGAGTTATTCCTGGTTTTTAACCCTTACGGAACAACACGAAGAAGCCATCGCCGAAGCCAAACGAGCCCAGGAGCTTGATCCACTTTCCCCCCTTATCATCTCTCACATTGGGCTGGCCTGCATATGGGGCTGTCATTATGATAAAGCCATTCAAGAAATGAAGGCAGGAATGATCCTGGCTCCGGATTTTTACTTGATGCACTATTATTTAGGATTGGCTTACCGTGCGAAACAGATGCGCAAAGAGAATATTGCCGAGTTTGAGAGAGCGGTTGAGCTTTCCGGTGGAGCTCCCTGGCCAGCTTTGATGTTAGCCTCCAATTATTTTGAAACCGGTCAAAATGAAAAAGGCGAGAAGCTGTTAGGGAGTCTGGAGAATAGAGCTCAGCAGGAGTATATGCCTTCGCTGGGATTCGCCTACATTTATTTTTTCTGTAATGACCTGGATAAAGCCTATTACTGGTTAGAGCGCGCCTGCGAAGAAAGGGACAATTTTCTTCCCTGGTGCGCCATTATTCCGATTGAAGACTATCAGCTTCACAACCATCCCCGGTTGAGACCTTTATATAAGAAGTATGATTTGCTCACGTAAATAGTAAAAGCGAAAGCACATAGCAATTATCTCAAAAAGAAACTTCGGAGCCGACGCTGCCGATGTAGATCTTGATCAGGCGCGATATCATGAAGATGATGATCCCGGCCATTACAAAAGAGTAAAGCACCAGGAAGGCTGTCTTGCTGGCTGGGATTTTCTGGGAATAAGCCTGGGGCATGAACAGGTCGAATACATTTCGTCCCAGCATGATGATCATGATCAGAATGCCGATAGTTGAGCGGAACAAGTAGGGATTTAAATTGAATTTCGCCATGCTGTCCAGCGTGACCAAAGGATAAAGCAGCCAAATAATCAGTATCCAAAGCCCCAACGTTATCGCCAGCTTTTTGATTTTATCTTTATTCATGCTTTTCCTATTCTCTATTTTAGACGCTGGCAGTTGCATTTCCTTCCTTTTCTTCCTTTTTGGGTTTAGGTTGATATCACCAGAACTTAATTTCTTACTTTACCTATCTATTTCCACCAGTTAAAATATTAGATTATATTAAAGGAAATATTTTTATGATCATTAAGAGATTAACACCGGGATGGATGCTAGCAGCTACAGCCGTTATCTTGGCAGTATTTTTATCCTCCTGTGCAGTGGGGATTCAAAAAGGAGCCAAACTTACGGACGAGGAAAAATCAAGGATTGCACAGGAAACCGAGCCGATCACAACCGAAAAACTTCTTGGTTATGTCAAGAAATTGTCTTCCAAGGATTATACCGGCCGTCTCACAGGAACACCGGAGTATAGAGCCTGTGCCAACTGGATGGCCTCGCTGTTTGAAGAATGGGGGATCAAACCCGCAGGAGAAAACAGCACATATCTTCAATCCTTTCCCAATCCCTATACCATAGTCTTTGTAGGTGGAGAACTGTCTTATCTTTACAGGTCAGGCAGCCGCCAGCGAAAAAAACAGTATGCCTATGAAAAAGAATATTATCCCGGGTCTCAGTCCGGAGACGGTAGGCTTGCGGCCGAGGTGGTCTATGTCGGTTACGGCATCACCGCCCCAGAAATGAATTATGATGATTACGCGGATGTGAATGTCAGCGGCAAGATCGTTCTGGTCGAGCCGGGAGCCCCGGTTTCTGCTCAGGAAAACCCTGCGCTTTTTAAGGATTGGAAACCGTACGCCTTCAACCAGTACAAGGTCAAAATGGCGGTAGCCCATGGTGCACGCGGCATGCTTATAAATAATCTCACCGTCAATGCTGATATCGATTATGTTCAGAACTTTATGGTTGCCCAGGTGGGAGAAGCGGTAGTGAATGATCTATTCGCCGGCACTGAAAAAATCCATCAGGATATCGTGGCAACCATAAAAAGTACCCTGGCTCCTCAGTCTTTCCGAACCCGCAAAACCTTTCTGATCGAAAATTATACTGAGCATCATAAAAGCGGCACAGGATACAATGTGCTCGGCTGGATCGAAGGCTCAGATCCAATTCTTAAAGACGAGGTCATCATTGTAGGGGCTAACCTGGATCATGTGGGATTCTGCTATGAGATAATTCCAGGAGCAAACGATAATGCCTCGGGGATTGCGGTCTTGTTGGGGGCACCCGAGACTCTGGCCCGTAATCCTATCAAGCCGCTCCGTTCCATCCTGTTTATAGGATTCGGTTCCCTGGAGCAGGCCTTCAGAGGAGCGGAGACCTATCTCAAAGATCCCCTTTTTCCAAAAGATAAAACTGCAGCGTTCATCAATTTTAGCATGGTGGGCTGTGGTGATGTCATTCAAGCCAAAGGGGCTCAAGATTACCCTGAAATCTGGAAGCATATCTCCAGAGCGATAACCAAAAGCGGTCTTCACG
>CAZLBV010000074.1:0-8788 GCA_964557845.1 uncultured Eubacteriales bacterium
CCTACCTGGGAGTTCCAGCCTGATTGGATCCGTAAAGGACGCGGCGATCAAATGGAGTTGGGGCGTGTTTGGGGAAAGACGGAAACACTCGAGTATGTAGCCCGCGAAGGAATGAAGGCAGAATTTGAACCCGGAGAGCGTTACTCCTACTCCAACACCAATTACACTATTTTGGGATTGGTGATTGAGGCTGTAACCGGAAATCCTGTTATGAAAGAGATCCGAAACCGGATCCTTGAACCTCTTAAGCTTGAGGATACCTTTCTGGAATCCTTTGAGGAAATTCCCGGGGGTTATGTTCATCACTATCACTATGCCACTCCTTACTTTGATGAATCTGCGGGAGTCCACCGCGGATTTACCCAGATCCGTCCCTACCTGGTGGAATCCACCGGTGGGAATCTTTCCCCTGAGTGGGCAGCCGGAGGAATGGTCTCATCAGCCAGCGATCTGGTGCGCTGGGCTCGGGCGATCCGTGATGGGGAGCTTCTCGGTCCGGCCATGCAGAAAGAAGTCTACACTTACTATCCTCCGGAAAAAAGCCAAAGTGCCAGGATGCAATATATGCAGGGAGCAATGTGGATAGACGACTTTTACCAGGATCATGCGGTTTATGGCCACTCAGGAGGAACCTTGGGTTTTACTGCCTTGATGTACTGGTTTGAGGACACGGATATCATTGTAGTGGTTTTGACCAATGTAGGAGGCATGCACAGTGGATTGAGCCGCTCTCCGGTCAGCCTGTTTTTCCGGGAGGTGCTGCTGCCGGTAGTGATGCGCATGGATTGATTTTAGGCTTTAGATCTGATACTAGTCTTAATCCATATTTTTCTTAACAGTGATCCCTAGCTTTTTCAACGCCTTATCACTCTCTTTTTGGATCGAAGGATCCGGGTCCATCAGTGCACTGATAAGATAGGTAGCTGCTAAAGGATCGCCTGTGCCGATTCGGCCTAGAACCTCGATCGCTGCTCTGCGTGCCGGAACGGATCCGTGGGTTATAACTCCGTATATAGAGCTGGCGGCGTATAAGTCGTCGAGCATGATAAGGGCGGTTACGGTGGCCCGGTGGATCAAGTCATCTGGATCTTCCAGAGCCCTGACCAGCGCCTCACATATATCATCGTCTTCAGGCCGGGCATACAGATCCGCTACGGCTGTGGGATCCTTCAATATTTTTTGGTAGAAAGATGCGACGCGAAGAGGAGGTTTTAATTCTTGATTCTTGTTGGGTGATGTTTTTTTTGAGTTACTCATTTTATTGTTATTTATTAGAATCCATATATTTATTCAGAAACTCGAGCATCTTTACAGGATGGTCGCCGAAATAATTATATCCATCTAACCGTTCTAACCGTCCCTTATTTCAATCGTACTTCCAATTCATGGTGTATCTGGCCACATAAGGAATGCCTTCTTTTTCATCCAGGCAGGTAATGTACACTTGATTATTCTTGATAACATAGGCATATTCCTCTTGACTTCCAGCGAAACCAATTCCACTGCTTTTGTGAATGCGGCATCATATTTGATGATTTTCAGTATTTGTCTATCCGGACCGAGATTCATTGTTTCACAATATATGTAGCTGAGAGAATCTAGCAAGGACCGATAAATGCTGTCTTTATCTCCCAGGCTGATTTCCTTGAGGCATTCTCCTTCTGTGGAAAACTCCAGGTATTTTCGATTCATGTTGTCGAGAATGACAATGATGTTGCCTTCACGCATATACATCCGCGCCGGCCAGCCAACCTCGCCTGGGCCTTGGCCGCTTTTTAAAATCGTGCGGATGTAATGGCCATCTTTAGTATACATCTTGATGTTGATCAGCTTGGAATCAAGTACGATGATGTTATCCTCATTATCAACCTGGACGTCCCGGATTTAGGCAAACATGTATTTTTCATCTCCCTCCTCGATTCCAATATGAAGAGTTTGCTCCAAGACCAAGCCTGTTGATTCACCTGGTACCTTAACCGGTTCCAGAGGATTTCTGACGATGGTGACGCCGAATTCCACCTGGAGCATTTCTTCTAAGGTGGAATCCTTTTTTTCGCAGGCTCCAGCAGCCAGCAAAATCAAACTCAGCACAGCGATCCTAAATATTTTCATTGATCCCCCTCTTAATCAATTTCCATGAGTTTTCCCAGGGCAAAAGATTTGTTTTATATTTTCATCTTGTTTTTTTTCTTATTTTTTCCCCTGAAAATGGCACCCAAGACAAGCTTGACTTTGGTAAATATAGCCTGTTTCATTCAGGTGGACTTTATCCATGTGTCTTTTTTCATGGGAATGACAGTTCAAACAGGAAAAATCCCTGATGTCTGCTGAGGAATGACAATCAACGCAATTTAATAGACGGTGGGCGCCTCGAAGGGGCCATGAGAGATCATGGTTGAAAATGGTTTTATTCCAACTAATCGCTTCAGTACCGTGACATACTTCACAATTGGAATGAAAACCTAGTTGTTTATGGTTAGGATTCTTGGCATTTAAATAATCATCAAGATGGCAGAAAACACATGCTGAAGGCAGTCCAGCATAGATGTTGTTTTTATGGCAATCGGTACAACGAGCGGCAAAATGTCTGCCTTTTAATGGGAATGTTGAGTGGGTAAAAGTGGCGCCCTCCCACGAAATGGCTTCCGAGCTGTGGCATATCTCACAATCAGTGGGGAAGCCTGCTTGCTTATGATCAGGCTCCTTAGCGTTATTGTAATCTTTTAAATGACAGGCGGCACAGGTCGAAGGCAGTCCCTGATAAATGCCGTTTTCATGGCAATCGGTACAACGGGCAGTCCGGTGTTTGCCTTTTAATGGGAACGTTGAGTGGGTAAAAGTGGCGCCTTCCCACGAAATGGCTTCCGAGCTGTGGCACATCTTACAATCATTGGGGAAGCCTGCTTGCTTGTGATCAGGCTCCTTAGCGTTATTGTAATCTTTTAAATGACAGGCGGCACAGGTCGAAGGCAGTCCCTGATAAATGCCGCTTTCATGGCAGTCTGAACACCTCAATAATTTGTGTTTCCCTTTTAATAAAAATAAACTATGATCAAATTTCGCTCCTATCCAACTTGATTCCTGTAAATGGCAAATCCAGCAGTCGATTGAAAATCCAGCAGCTATATGATCCGGATTTCTTGAAGACTTATATTCGTTTTCATGGCAGGTATAACAATTTCTCTCTTTTTGACTGAAGTTCTCATCCATGTGGCACTGGATACAGTCAAGAGTCCGGTGGGCGCCGCTCAACCTGTAACCAGTTTTAAACTCATGACTCCATTTGTTTGTTGGAACGGGTTTCCAGGAAAAGGGGGTGTGGCACTCTCCGCAGTGGGTTCCAAGCTGAAGCTGATAACGGTCGTCCTGACTCCTGTCCCAGTGACAGGCTTCGCAGGCTGTAGGAGTTCCTTCAAAGACATTGTTCAAATGACATTCGATGCAGGGAACGATTCGGTGTCTTCCAGTAAGCGGGAAATTTGTCTGGTCATGAGTTTCCAGAGACCAGTGTTTCTGGCTTTCCTGCAGTTCTTTATTTTTTTGATGCCCAAAATTAAAGAAGATACCGGAAGCTAAAACAAAAAGAAAAAAAATGGCCGGCTTTCTCATATCTTATACTAATTCCTGTAAATCAACCTGATAAAAAACAGATGCTGATTCGACAATTCCTGAATAAAGTACTCATACTCCACTGATACAGCCAAAGAGCGGTTGAGTATAATGAACAAAAAGTTGGAAATAGTCTTGTAACCGTCAAGATGGATAAGTTGAGGAAGACCGGAATTGTAGTTATAACGAAGGCTGTTGTAAGTATTAGAAAAGCTTGAATTCCAGGAAACCTTGCCGAAATCTTTACTTAAAGAGATGTAATAAGAATCAGATTCAGAGATTTTGCCTCTATTGCTGCTGAAGCTTCCATAAGCTGAAATACCTGAGTTAAGAATATTTAAGAATGAGCTTCCAAAAATCCATGAATGATTGCGGATATTATCGTCCTTTTGTTCTCTCTCCTGCCGGGAAACATAAAAGCGCATGGTCTGGGTAGGTTTTATTCCCAATCGAATTCCATAGAGCTTTGAATAATAATAACGTTCCAGCTGCCTGTCATTAAGGCCTGGATCCTGGGATTTATTTATGGCGTATTGATGGAAATCCAGTCCTTTCCCTGAACTGTAAACAGCGCTCACGTCAAGGAAAGAATAAGGATCAAATCTACAATTTATAAAAAGCCGGGAGAGCCGGTCTTCCTGATGAATGTCCGGTCCCAATCCATATTCCATGTTACCGAAAATAACCAGATATTTCTTTATGGGATACAGATAGACTGTATGAAAATACCGATGTTCTGTTACTCCTGAGTACCGGATGTGGTTATAACTGAGAGACAATCTTTTTCCCAGCCTGCCTCTATAACGGGCAAAGATGCCAAATTTTTGATACTCTTTATCCAGGCGGTTCACATAGATATTGGATTCAAGGCCAGCATATCCTCCAAGAAGTAAATCAGGTGTAGGCTTAAATCCCAAGGCTCCTCCGAAGAGCTGGCCAATACCCGCACTATCATAAAGATTCATCTGACCAAAGGATAGATACAAAGGACTATCCGTTTGTTCAAAACTCAAGCAGGCATCATAGAGAATAAGCTGGTTGTACCCACTTTCTCCAATTTTTAGCCGGTTACGGGTATCCAAAAGAAGAGACCAGCCTGAACCACGCTGATTAAGAAGCTCCATTCTCATCCTGAGGCTGAACTGGCTAGCAAAATCAATTCCCTGGTATTTGGCTCCAAACCAATCCAGATAAATAGCACCCCGCATATAGAATTTTTCCACGGGACCATCACTTGCTGAAATAAAAGGAGCTAATGTCGAACAGATAATAAAGATTAAAAAACAATATTTTTTCATCTAAAGCCCTTCAGCGTCCAGACATCAACCCGCCGGTCTTTTTGGCTGTGGCATAATTGGCATTGATCCTGACGGCCGGGATGCGGGGATATATGGCATGACCGGCAGAGAGATTCCGTCAGGAGAAGAGAGCGCGTTTTTTCTCTTGGGAAAGAGATTTCTTCTCTATGGCATAAAAAACAGTCTTTTATCCTTTGATGAGCATCTTTAAGGATATATCCCGTCTGGGCATGGTCAAAATTCTCTTTATTGAAATCTGCCAATTTCCATTCGTTCTCTCGATGTTCTTGATGGCAGTCGCTGCATTGCTGACCTTTGTCTTTATGAAATCCTGTCCCAGCGGAAATCCTGGATGCAATTTCTAAATGACAGTCAAGACACTTTTTATCCGATACTTCTAATTCCGGAGAGTGGCAGGCTTGGCAATTCTGAAGCCCCGGAGAATCACTGTGGACAGCACTTAATGGGCCTGGTCCTTCTTTCAGGTCTTGCTGCTGTGATATTAAGAGAAAATGATAAATAGAGAGAGAAAAGATTAGGATAACTACTTTTACCCAATTATTTCTAAGGTTCATTGTTTTTTTGCTTTAGAATTTTTATCCATTTTTTAAAGCTTTCCGAACCTTGTCCGGTGTAATGGGGGTTGAATAGAAACGAATTCCGATTGCTTTATGGACAGCATTAGCTATGGCCCCAATGGTTGGGATAACCGGGACTTCACCGCAGCCCCGGGGGGCTCCAGGGGATAGATTGTCAAGAAAGGTTATCTCAATAGGTGGAATATCAGAAAAGCGAGGAATGTGGTAATCAGCGAAAAAATTAGTTTGAGAACCATGGCCGTCAAGCTTAACTTTTTCGTAAAGGGCGTAACCAATACCCCATGTTATCGCTCCGCGAATACCAACTTTAACTGTATTGCGGTTAATAACCGTGCCGATATCGAAGGCTGCGCAGATACGTTTTATCTTTACTTTACCGTTCCGGCGGTTAACAGCTACTTCTGCTGCCACAGCGCCTAACTGCCGTCCGCCATGGTGGCAAAGGGCCAGGCCAATCCCCTCATCAGGAGCCGGCTGGTAGTGAGTATATCCTATCATTTCAGCACAGGCATCTATAAGATTAACAAAGGCCGGATATTGTACATTGATACGCCTGAATTCAAAGGGATCAAAGCCAATGGCTGCAGCCACCATATCAACATGGCTTTCAACGGCAAAACAGGTCTGGACATAACTCGTTCCCCGGCTGACTGCACGTTTAAAAGGCCAATCCGCCTCAAATAACCTGGTAAGAACATTGGGTACTTCATAAACAAAAGCCGTTCCTTTTCTTTTATCCTGGTAGATGTCAATTTTGCGAGCCAGAATACGACCGTCGCTGCTGACTCCGGTTGTAAGATCGATCACACAGGCCATCTTGTAGCTTCCCTTAGCATTAAACTGATTTTTACGGCTGTAGACTATCTTTACAGGCTGACCAAGATAGAGAGCGAGAGAGGCAGCTTCTTGAGCTACAGGATTTCCTGTTTTCCCCCCAAAGCCCCCCCCAACTGGCATGGCCAATATATGAATCTTGTCTTTGGAAAGCTGTAGAGTTTCAGAGATCAATCTTCTTTTTTTATGAGGATACTGGCTGCTGACCCATACAGTGAATTCACTTCCTCCTTTCTCCGGTCTGGCTAAAGCGGTATCTGTCTCAATCTGGGCCCAGGTAGCATATTGGGTTTGATATGTCTCTGATACAATTTTAAAACTTGCGTTTAATCCAAAATTTATATCACCCTTTTTCTCCAGAAGCTCGGCAAACTTTGCCCTGGCCCGGATTTCTTCTTCAACCTTAAGTTCCTTTGGTCTTGAAGGAGTTTCCCATTGAACCTTTACATTGTGAAGAGCCTTTACCACATCATGATAACGCTGGGCAGATGCAACTACCCGGTTTTCCAATACCTCTACCATCTTCACTCCCGGTATCGTCTTGGCTTCAGTTAAATCCACAGATTTAATTATGGAATGTTGAGGATAATAAGGAGATATGTGCCAATCTGCATAAAGCATTCCTGCAACTTTCACATCTCCAGCATATTTCAGTGTACCCGTCACAATTCTTTTAGCGTTAATATTAAAGATTCCCTTATCGATATAGTTCTTCTTGGCTGAAGAAAAGGAATCGGGATCCAATGTCATTAAAACCGCTTCTCCCCGGCCAAGCTCAACAGGCGTTATTGTTTTTTCTGGATAGTTTTTATGAATTATTTGTCCTTCTTTGAATTCCAGATCGTTCTCCGGCACACGAAGTATATTTGAGGCGCGGCCGAGTATGTCTTCACGTATTTTTTCACAGGCTAACCAGAATCCCCAGCCTACCTGGGGGGTTGCACAACTGCCGGTAGTTGGGCCGTCATCTGGACAGAGATCAGTATTTCCCATGACAACTTTTAATTTATTTCCTGGGATTTCAAGTCCCTGGGTCACCAGGGCAACGAGAACGGTTTTGAGTCCTTGACCTAATTCAGTTCGTCCTGTGAATATGGTGACATTTCCTTTTTCGTCGAAAATTATCCAGTCTCGATAGTCGATTTCGAGAATTGAAGCTTCACATTCAACATCTTCAGGGGCGGCCGGTAGTGGTTCTCGATAGATAGATTGCGTCCCGGAACCAGGGGTGAATCTGAAGGCATAAACAAGGCAGGAAGATCCTAAAGAAGAGAGAAACTGGCGCCTTGTAAATTTTGTTTGCACTTTAAGAATTTCCTTTTGCCACGGTTTCAATGGCTTCGATAATATTTAAGTAAGAACCGCAGCGGCAGAGATTATGATTCATTGCTTCAATTATTTCTTTACGTGTGGGATGAGGATTTCTGGCTAATAGAGCGGTGGCCGTAACGATCATTCCCGGAGTACAAAAACCACAACCAAAAGCTGTATTTTGGATAAATGACTGCTGGAGCGGAGAAAGCCTATTTAATGTTCCTAAGCCCTCAATAGTCATTATCTTCTGGCCGGAAGAAACATATTTTACTAATACCTGGCATGAGCGCCTGGCAATTCCGTCAATTATAACGGCACAGGCTCCACATTCTCCTACACCGCAGCCGAATTTTGTGCCAGTTAGTCCAAGATCATCTCTCAAGATCCAAAGCAAAGGCTCATCCGGTTCTACATTCACTCTATAATTTCTGCCGTTAACGATAATTGTGAAATTTTCTTTGGCCAATCTCCCTCCAGTTTGAGAAGGAATAAAAAATTTTTTTATCAAATAAAAAAACACATGTCAATTGGTGATGACATTTTTTCATTAATTGGAATTTCCTTTTAGCCTTACTCCGAATCCCTCACAATTTGCTTAATCTCTATCCACTGATATCCCTGATGAGAGTATCATACAGGATCAGAAGAGTCAATGAAGGTAAAAAAGCTTTATTCCAACATCAGGCCGGGCTTTTTTAATTTATTTTGATCTGTTATTTGCCTTCATCAACGGCCTTGATGAATTGGATCAAGCCGTTCATGTAAGTTTGCTGGTCATCCCACATGCACATGTGGCTGCCGTTTGGGCAATAGAGATAGCTGCCGTTCTGCACCTGGCCTGCCATCCACTTCATATGTTCAGGATCCATGGTATCGTGCTCTGCCCCGATCACCAGAGTCGGTACTGAAATGTTTTTCAGGTCCTCTTTGCGGTCCCATTTCTCTAACCTTCCTGATATCCCGAACTCGCTGGGCCCCTGCATGGTAACGTAGATGTCCTGATTCATTCTTGCGAAGGCACGGTTGACTGGATCAGGCCATTCCGGCAGCCGGCAGATGTGCTGCATATAGAAATTTGGTACCAGCAGTTCCATGTAGCGAGGATTTTGGAACTCGCCTTTTGCTTCCAGACTC
>CAZLBV010000075.1:0-15313 GCA_964557845.1 uncultured Eubacteriales bacterium
CATCAATATGGGAAAAAGATCTTCATGCATTCGGATGGATTCATACTGGATATAATTCAGGATCTGATAGAGGTTGGGATCGATGCCTTGAACAGTCAGGTTTTTTGTATGGGCTTAGAGGAAATGGGCAGGCGTTTCAGCGGAAAGTTGACCTTTTGGGGCGAGATCGACCGCCAATATATTCTCTCACAGGGAACAGAGGAGGAAGTCTTGGCTGCAGTAAGAAGTTTTTATGATAGTCTCTATAAAGGGGGAGGAGTAATCGCCCAGTGTGAATTTGGACTTGAGGCTAAACCGGAGAATATTTTAACTGTTTTCAAAACCTTTGATTCCATCCAGCTGTGATTCAGTTTATTTCTTCTATCTTATACTTCTGGAGGCATTGGTTTAGGAGGAAGGCATGAGAATAAATGATTATCTCCAGCGGATTCGCAGGATCCGGATCCCCCAAAAGGGGTTTCCGGTAGAAAGAACCATCGCCAAAGAATTTGTTTCCCAAGTTGCATCCCATGCCGTGATCCAGCCGGTTGAGATCCCTGAGATCAAGTCCTCTCCCAATGTGATCAACATCGCTGTGGCTACCCGAGATGTAGCTGTACACCTGAGTAAAATTGGGATATCTCCTCCGAGAAATAATAATTTATATTTAAAGTTAGATAAAAACCAGTGTGTTTGGCTGTTAAGTGGCTCTCCCCAATTTCTTTTCAGTGGATATACATATCTTATTGAAGAGAGTTTCCAGGGAGTCGATAATAGAGATGAATGGAACTTTAATCCAGCTTTTAAAGAGGAGAAGTCCACTTTTGATCTATTCCTTACCCAATATGCCCGACTTATCCGTGACTTTGATAGGAAAGGCTATGTCCGGGAATATGCCCGCCTGGGATTTACCCAGATCGAGGTCAATGCCTTGGCAACTCCTTTTCCCTATGAACAGGGAGTGCCCGGTGAGTTTTACCCTGATTTTTATACCTACTGCCCGGCTCTTGACCAATTCGTATCCAGCCGTTTGAATCAGGGGATCTACCCAGATGACTATCTTCGAGCCAATCTGGATATTCTCAAGGAGAATGCAGCTCTGGCGGTTGAGTACGGTTTAAAACCCGGCCTGCTCGTTTTTGAACCCCGATCAGTGCCGGAGGAGATATTTAAAAAATATCCTACCCTCAGAGGAGCCAGAGTGGATCATCCTTTCAGGAGTTTTAAACCGCGTTATAATCTTTCCATTGTTCACCCGGTTGTTCAAGAACATTATGCTGAAATGATACGAAAACTATTGAGCGAGGTCCCCCAATTATCCTTCCTGAGCATTTGGACCAATGATAGCGGGGCGGGATTCGAACATACCAAGTCGCTGTATGTGGGAAGGAATGGTGGTGCTTATTTGATCCGGGAATGGAAGGATGATGACCAGATTGCCGGAACAGCCGCAGACAATGTGATCAAATTTTTCCGGCTTCTGAAAAGAGCAGCGGCAGAGATCAATCCTGAATTTAGGGTCATCACGCGGCTTGAGCCGTTTTATGGAGAAAGGAAGCACCTCTGGCCTGAGATCAAAGACGGTATAGACGTCGAGACCAATTCACTGCTGGCTGAGGGATGGGAAAACATCTACCCACACCCCCGTTATAATGATATTAAAGTGTCTGGATCTGCTCTCCAAAACACCTTAAATGACGAAGAACAGAAAAAAATGGATGAGCTTAAGAAAAGAAGCAGCCGGTGTTATTTTTATCATATGTTTGCCTCGCACACCAATCATGAACCTCTCCTCGGGATTCCGTTTCCCTGGTTGACTTATGAAAAATTAAGATCTGCTTTTAAGATTGGCGCTGAATATATGGCGCATGTAGGAGGGATCCATCCTCCTGATAAAGTTCCTTATGCCGTTAATCAGGAGATCTTCCGGCTTTTTCAGCTCAACTCAGATATAGATATTGATGAGTCGGTGCGGCAGATCGGTGTCAGATATGTAGGAAAAAAATTTACCGATGATCTGGTAAAAGGATGGCGTTTTGTCGAGGAGGCGATCCGGAGTTTTGTTCCGCTTTCCATATATACCCATTACGGTGCAGTCTGGCAGCGGTTGCTCATCCGGCCGCTGGTTCCTGATATAGATGGTATCCCTGAGGAACTACGTGCTTATTATGAGAAATTTATGTGTACTTCCATCCATAATCCAAACAGGGTCGACTTAGCCAAAGATGTCCTCTTTGAACTGATCCAGCCGGAATATGCCCTGGAGTCGGTCAAGAAGATAAACAGCAGAGTCTGGACTTCTCTGGAAAAAGCCCAGTCCATTTTAAGGAAAAAAGCAGAAGAATGTAAACAAGCCGGAGAACACAACTATGCCGAGGTCTTTTTTGATCAATATTACCGAACCTGGGCATTGAACTGCCTGTTCAGATCACTCCGGAACGCAGCGGATTGGATCTATTCAGTTCATGCCTATCTCGGATCCGATGAAGCCGAGATCAGGGGGCAATGTTTAAATTCATTAAAAAATTTGATCGAAGATGAGATCGATAATTCAAAAAACCTGCTGCAGTTATGGGAGACAGCTTCCTGTGAATGGATGATCTTATCCGGGAGCGAAGAAACCCCTTTTATTTATAAGGACAATCTGCCTGAACTTGTTAAAAAAAAGATCGAATTGATGGAAGCCTATAAAGACCGGGAGCCACGTATAGATCCTGATTACATGTTTCGTATCAAAAACGATCCATACAAAAGGACAAAAGAGTATTAATTCTGTATTAATCCTGTTTGACTTCAAAAAAAACCTGTGATATATGTTCCTTTTCCTGATATGTGTATTGTTTACACAGAGAAGGAAGGCCTGAGTTTTTTCCGGGTTTCACTCTGCAGGATTGTTCCTTTTGCAAGAGTCGTGACCTAAGCCGAGGGCCAGGATTTATTTTTTTAGGAGGACATAGCTTTGCCAAAGGGAACTATCAAATGGTTTAGTAACGAGAAAGGGTATGGATTTATTGAAGAGGAAGGGGCAGAAGGGAAGGATGTTTTTGTTCATTTTTCTTCGATTAAAATGTCTGGATTCAAAACCCTGAATGAAGGAGATGTTGTGGTTTTCGAAGTAGAAGAGGGTGAAAGAGGCCCTGTTGCGAAAAATGTAACCAAAGAATAAAGAGTAAAAATATACGACTTTTTGAATTTAATTTTTAAATTTTAGCTGGTTTAATTCAAAATCGCCTTGCTGAATTTTCTAGTCTGCCAGCAATTTTAAATAAAGCATATTATTGTTACAAAATTCCTCAAAAGTGTTACTATTTTAATATTTTTGACACGGAATCAGGTCTGTGATATATGGAGGGGACTATGTATCAAAGGAAATATTCAAAGATTGGTAAAGTATTTGTGTTTATTGGCCTGTTTTTCTTGGTAATAAGTCTTTGGGCTCATTTTAATTGGATCGCTCCCTTAGAACGTGAAGTCAAAGTTGGGGAAACAGCATTTTTTAGTTTGAACCATGGGCATCAATTTCCGGCTGGTGAAGAAACTCCCAATATGGACTATGTCAAGGCTTTTGTGTTCACACCTTCAGGCGAGAATATTGAGCTGATCCCAAAAGACCAGGATGGATCTTTACTAGTATCTTTTCCAGTTAAGGAGACCGGCTGCCATATCGTATATTTTGAAGATGATAGGGGAGTAAGAAGCCGTACCCCTCGGGGATGGCAGTCAGGAGGAAAGGATAAATATCCGGATGCCTCTCTGAGTATGAAATACTATTCTTCCTCTCTGGCGTATTTTCAAGTGGGTGAGGGAGAATTAGAGATCTTTCCACTGGGACTTCCCTTTGAACTGTCTGGATCTATCCGGAATAACAATCTAAATGTTGCTGTATTTAAGAATAAAGAGCCGGTGGAGGGGGTTGAGATATCTCTCGTAAGTGAACATGCCGAACCCCAAGTGATTGGCAAAACGGATAAATCCGGAAGAATTGATCATAAACTCAATAATCTCAATGGCAAGCTGCTGGTAATTGCTTCTTATTTTAAAGAAATGTCTTCTGAGTCAGATTATAAAGAAGACCGTGCTGCATCTACCCTTTATCTCTGGATAGAATAAAAAAGCCATGCATATAGCTGATGGGATAATCGCTGCAGAGATTGCGGCTGCGGCGGATGTGGTCTCGGTGGGAACGATCTATTTCCTGGGAAAGCGTATCCAGGCCGCCGATATACCTAAATTGGGAATGACAGCAGCTGCGTTATTTGTGGCTTCCCTTATTCATTTTCCGGTCGCGGGAACATCGATCCATTTAGGATTATTCGGAATTGCTGGTATTATACTTGGAGTCAATGCTTTTCCTGCGATTTTTTCGGCTCTTCTGTTTCAGGCCCTTATCTTTCAGCACGGGGGAATCCTTTCGATTGGAATAAACTCTTTAAATATGGGCGCCGGGGCTCTCTGTGCTTATTTGATCTGGAAGATCAGAGCTATTCCAGAGCCTCTTCGCGCTTTCACGGCTGGAGCAGCCGCCATTTTGATACCTGCCTTATTAATGGTGATTGAATTTCAGTTCTCTGGATACGGCAGAAGGATATTTTTCATTTTTTATATTTACGCGCTGGTAGCCGTGATCGAAGGGGCTTTAACCTTAGTGGTGGTTAATTTTTTCAGAATGGTCAAATCACCGATTCTGGAGCAATTTAATGAAAAGTAATAGGATAATATTGATATTAATGTTTATTCTAATCCCAACGCTGGTATGTGCGCATGAACTCCAGGTTTTGATCGATCTGAAGCCTCCCTTTGTTGCTCTTCATTCCCAGTATAGTGAGAATGAATCCTGTTCCTATGCAGAGGTATCTATTTTCAGTCCACACAGTAATATAGCCGAGTTTCAGATCGGATATGCAGATAAGAATGGAAATTTTTCCTTTTTGCCGGATAGCCCCGGAATCTGGAAGATAAAGATCGATGACGGGATGGGACATGTTAAAAATGTTACGATTGAGGTAACCGAGGTATTTTTAGATAAAGAGCAAAGTAAGTCTGGCGAGGAGACGAGAACAACCGCCCTTGACCGGTCCAGAAGGGAAATTCCAGATTATCTTAAAGCTATCTTTGGCATGAGCCTCATTGTTGGTATAACTGGTATAATTTACTGGATCAAGGCGAATAAGGTGATGAAAAACCGAGAGAAGTCCCTTGAAGCATAGTTTTATAGATAAATACAGCCATATAAATTCATCCATTCATGACTTGGATCCGAGAGCTAAATTTATTGCTTTTTTTTTGTCGATATTGATCATGGTTTCGGAACCGCATGGAGAAACAAGCTGTTTTATTTTTTATTTTGCTTTGATCTTCCTTTTGGTTTTTTTTAGTCGGGTCCCCATAAAGTTTTATTTTAAGAGAATTCTCGTGGTACTTCCTCTCTTATTGGCGATCGCTTTACTCTTGCCGTTATCCTTATGGGCGGGAGGAAATGCAAATATAAAACAAGGTCATATTCCTGCCGTCTTTATGGCTCTTTCTTTGTTTTTAAAGACCATGGGGGCTTTTATTTTACTACTGCTATTGGTTTCGACCAATAAATTTCACAAGCTTTTGAAAGGGCTTCGCATGCTTAAGATGCCGGAAGTGCTGGGCCAGATTACTGCGGTCATGTACCGCTATATTTTTCTTCTTAATGACGAACGCATCCGCACTTTTCGGGCCAAAGAGAGCAGAACTCCGGGAAAGCTTCGATCCAATCCAATAAGGGTTTATGGTAATCTGGCTGCGCTCATATTTTTGAGAAGCTGGGAAAGGGCTCATGTCATCTATAATTCCATGCTTTCCAGAGGATTCACCGGAAATTTTCCTGACCAAAAGGAATTGAAAATGACATTCAAAGATATGATCTTTTCTGTTGTGGTGACTGCTGTTTTTCTCTCTGTCCGAATATTTTATTAACTTGGATTAGTCATATAAAGTGCCGATTATAATGATAAACAATTTATTGTCACGAAGTTGGAATATTTTCTAGGAAAATAGGAGGATGGTTTGATCAATTTAGAGAACGATGATTTATACGCAGCAGTTGAAATGAAAGATGTGCGATTTTCCTATGAAAAAGGGAAGTATGCGCTTGATGGGATCTCCCTTACAATTAATAAAAGGGAATGTTTTGGGATACTGGGCCCTTCAGGAGCGGGAAAATCGACACTTCTGCTTCATCTCAATGGGATCCTAAGGGGAGATGGGGTGGTAAAAATAAACGGAATAGAAGTCAGCAAAAAAGCTATCTCCAAAATAAGACAAAAGGTGGGCCTGGTATTCCAAAATCCGGATGACCAGTTGTTCAATCCCACGGTTGAGGAGGACATTGCCTTTGGTCCGGCCAATCTTGGATTGGGGGAAGATGAGGTCAGGAACCGAGTCAAGGCAGCGCTTAAGTCGCTGAATCTTGAGGGATTCGAGAATAAAACTTCTCATCACCTCTCATATGGCGAGCGGAAAAGAGTTGCTTTGGCCACTGTATTATCCATGCAGCCAGAGATAATCGCCTTTGATGAACCTTTTTCCAATCTCGATCCTGCCATGGTGAAACAGCTGATCGATACCATTAATTCGTTTGATGCGACCGTGATCCTGGTCTCCCAAGCTATCCTTCCCACTCTGGCCTGCTGTGACCGGCTGGCGGTAATAAAGGATGGAAAAATCGTTGCATTAGGAGATGCCAAAGAGATAATATCGGATAGGGCTCTACTCCGGTCCTGTGATCTGGATTTTTATTTTTATTGTGATATGTGCCGTATGCTGAAAATATAGAAGACAGAAGATAGAAGATAGAATATAGGGCGAAATCCTAACAAATTCAAATTCTCAAATGACCGAAATTCAAAATAGAAGAAATAGTTTTGAATGTTAAGTTTTCAGTGTTAAGTTAAAAAAAGGTTAGGGGCGAGAGGCAAGGGGAAGAAGAACAAACCCCTTGAATCCTTGAAACCTCGAATCCATTACTGAGCGAAGCAAAGCTTACATCTACCCATCAACTCATTTACACATTTTTCCGTTAACTTCAAATATTTTCATCATTCGTGAATGCAGTTGCTTATAAAGAATTCAAAAAAATGCCGTGGGCTGGACCTATATTGTTTTGTGCCACTGTTCGGAGATCAGTGACTCGATTATCTGTTTCCCTCTGTGACCAAACAGGGGATGAGGTTCATTAGATAAGTCATCAGCGGTTTCAATCGCGATCTTAGCTGTGGGTTCTCCGGTCGTACGGGATTCGGTGAGCACTCTAAGGGTGGTTTGATGGATCGAATATTTCCATGTTTTTTGCAGATGCTGTTCGATCATAGGATCATTTTCGACATATCCGTACTGTTCATTGGCGGCATTGACCACCCCCATTCGATTGGTCAAAAAATCAGGAACATAAACAATATTTGCATTAATAAGTGCGAGGCCATCTCTGTCGCTATCTTCCAGCTGATTATTGGCGGAACCGCATACTATCTTTGATTTAAGAAGGGGTATAGTGGCGGGATTCAATACAGCACCGGTAGCACATGGAGAAAAAATATCGCATTCTTCCCGAAACAGGGAATAATCTTTTTTCTCAACAACTCTTAATTCCAGAGGTTTCCCGGCGAATTCATTTTTTCTTTTTTCGATGAGTTCAAGGGAAACATCGGCTCCGATTACTTTGTTCACTTTTTTTTCGAAAAGAAAATTGATCAAAGGTCCTCCCACATTTCCGATTCCCTGAACAACAATTGTTTTTCCCTCGAGATTACCCAGATCTAAAAATTCTAAAGCAGCTTCCATTCCGGCGATAACCCCGTGGGCAGTAGGTACGGAAGGATTTCCGCTGCCGCCCCATTCTTCCGGGATGCATATGGCAAATCTGGTCCGGGAAAATATCTGGGCCATATCTTGGACATGAGTTCCCACGTCCTCTGCTGTAATGTAGCAGCCTTTTAAGCTGCTGATAAAGGAACCGTATTCCTGGAATAAGTATTTTCTGATCTCGGGATCGTTTTTATCTATGTCCGGATTTTCAGCCATGACTCCTTTGCCCCCTCCCCACCATAATCCTGCTAAGGCGTTTTTTCGGGTCATTCCTTTGGAAAGGCGAAGTCCATCCCGAATATAGTCCTCCAGAGTTTCATACTGCCAGAATCTGAAACCTCCGAGTGCCTGGCCTCTTTTGGTCTGGTGGATAAAAGCACCTTGAAGGGTATCGAATCTTTTCGTGACCTGGAAAAATAATCCTTCATGCTGCCCAAAGTCTCTGTTGTCTGCTTCAAAGAATTGGGCGATGGGTTCCAATTGGTGATGGGAACTTCTGATTTTTTTCGATGAGGGATCATAGGCGAAATAAAAACGGAATATGTTCTCATTTTTCAAAAATTTAACGAACTCTTGAGGGGAAGATTTTAGGAATTTATCGATGGCAGACATGATAGCATCTCCTTATGTTATATTTTGATATGCCTTTTTAACTATAATATAAATTCTGCCGGAAAGACAGAGGATTTTTTACTTCTATTTGTTTAGTCGTCATCATATAATAACCATCTTAATCAGAAAATTTATGAAAGGAGTGTAACAGAATGAAAACCCGGTTGTTTATTTTTATACTAATGTTTGTCAGTTCTGTTGTTTTTTGCCAGGCCAATGAAAGTGGGAGTCAACTGGTGGGAGCCCGTCATCCGGCGGTCTCTCCAGATGGAATCCAGGTTGCCTTTTCCTATATGGGAGATATCTGGATGGTTGCTTCATCCGGAGGCCGCGCGTTCCGGATAACCGATCATTTGGCTTATGATCACACTCCGGTATGGTCCCCTGACGGAAAATGGTTGGCTTTTTCTTCCAACCGGATGGGAAACGATGATGTTTATTTGGTTCCGGCTGAGGAGGGAATTCCCTGTCAGTTAACCTAT
The DNA here is from genome assembly GCA_964557845.1 of uncultured Eubacteriales bacterium. Taxonomy (GTDB): domain Bacteria; phylum Acidobacteriota; class Aminicenantia; order Aminicenantales; family Aminicenantaceae; genus CAZLBV01. The sequence goes on from CAZLBV010000075.1 coordinate 8,907, forward strand.
CACACAGGAAACGACACGGCGACGGATTTCTCACATGATGGTGAATTTATAATATTTTCTTCATCAAGGCATTCATCTTCCGGTATTTATAAGATATCTGTCAGAGGTGGTAATCCTCTACCGCTTATGGATACGAATTGGAGCTGGGCGTATCATGGAAGAATAAGTCCAGATGGAAAAAAGCTCTTGTTTGCTTTCGGCATGGAACACAGTTCTTGGTGGAGAAGGGGGTATTCTGGAAGTAACACCTCGGAAATATGGTTGATGGACCTTGAGGGTAAAGAGAGCAGTCCTGTCCGGATATATGAAGATTCTTTTAACTGTTTTTGGCCTCAATGGGGAAATGCCGGAGGTGGAGAGTATCGTGTTTATTTTGTAAGTGACAGACAGGCCAAAACCAAAAATATCTGGTCTGTTTCTCCGGAGGGTTCAGACCTGAAACCCGTTACTTCGTTTACGGAAAAAGATATAACCTTTTTGTCTATTGCATCCGGAGCTCCCATAGGAGTTTACGAGCGGGATTTTGGATTATGGAAAACAGATCTTAGTACCGGAGATTCCCACAGGATATCGATCGAAGCTCCGGCTGAGATGAAAAGCAACCGGTATAATTATCTTGAAAATGAATCTGTTTCTGAATTCAAGGTATCCCCGGATGGAAAAAAGATCGCTGCGGTTGTCCGTGGTGATATTTTCATTCTTTCCGTTAAAGGAGAATATGCCAGAAATATAACAAAAACACCCTGGAGGGAGCGGGATGTCGATTGGGATGCAGAAAGTAAAAATGTTGTTTATATATCCGATATTAATGCCAATCCGGATATTTACCTTATTTCTGCTCTTGGAGACAGCCAGCCCCAAAAGCTTACAGAAAGTGTTGAAGATGAAATGAGGCCGAGTTTTTCCCCGGAAGGGAGCAAAATTGCCTATTATCATGGTAAAAGAGAATTGAGGGTAATGGATTCTTCCGGAGAGAATGACCGTTTGATTCTGGAAGCTGATTTTGGAGGCCGGATGGGTGATGTTTTCGCCTGGTCCCCTGACAGCCGGTTTATCGCAGTCGCATTAAGACATAACAGCAATCTGGATATAGTTGCAGTTGAGGTCGATACAGGAAAGACCCATGCTCTGACCAATACCGCTTATGACGAAAGGATGCCGGTTTGGTCTTCAAAAGGTGATTTTATTCTCTTTTCTTCCAACCGATTTGGTCACAGTTTTCCTGAATTTACCGGGAAATGGGATCTGTACCGGCTTGATCTTGAACCGGAAAAACCGGAGTTCAATGAAGATGAATTCGAGTCGTTATTTAAAGATAAGGAAAAAAGTGAGAAAAAAGAAGAAAAAAAATCCGGTGAACAAGATGAGAAAAGTGAAGTCAAAGTAAAACTGGATCTGGAAGACCTGGATCTTCAAACCAAAACAGTGACAAACACCTTGGGTGATGACAGTTTGTTTGTCTTGCCTTCCGGAGATGATGTGGTTTATTTTGTCTCGGATGTTGACGGTAAATCTCATTTGTGGAAGATCGGTCTGAAGAAAAAGGAAAGAGAAGATCTCGAGCCTTTTATGCCCCAGATCACCAATATACGGGAGCTTCAGTGCAGCCGGGATGGTAAGTCTCTCTATTATCTCAGCCGGGGAAGGATAGGACGACTTGATCTGTCCGGCAAAAAAAATGAGAGTATCTCCTTTCCAACCAAAATAAAGATTGATAGGGTAGCAGACTATGAGCAAATACTGGCAGAGCTTTATTACACGCTTCAGTTTTATTATTATGATCCTGATTTTCATGATGTGAACTGGTCAAATATCTACCGGAATTATCTGCCTGTCCTCCAGCAGGTCAGAGAAGACCAGGATTTTTATGATTATGCCAATATGATGATAGGACACTTGAATTCCTCCCATACTGGAATCCATGGACCTATGAGCCAACAGATCGAGAAGCCCAGTGCTCATTTAGGCGCCATATGGGATGTTAGCGAGAAAAGCATCATACTAGATCGGATCATTAAAAATGGGCCCCTATATCTTCATCGTAATAAGATCGATCCAGGCGACCAGTTGATACGGATCAATGAAAAGGAGATCTTGCCTGATGAAAATGTTTGGAAAAAGTTAAACGGCTTGATGGATTCAAGAATACGACTGACGTTTAGAGATAAGGGTACCCAGAAGGAAGAGACTGTTGATATTAAGCCGGTCTCCGCAAGAGAGGAGCAGCGTTTGATGCTGGAAGAATGGATCCAAGGCCGAAAGGAGATGGTTAAAAATAAGACCGGTGATAAGGTTGCTTATATCTACATGAGGGCTATGGGGCAGGGAGACCTGGCCAGATACTTAAAAGAATTGGAAAGAGATGCTGTGCCTCGTCAGGGTTTGATCCTCGATCTTCGCTATAATTTTGGTGGGAATGTCCATGACCGGGTACTGCAGGCTCTGATGAAGCCTGTTTATGCAAAATGGCGCATCCGAGGTTTATCGGAAACTCCTCAATCGAGTTATGGTTTTTCGCATAAACCTGTAGTATTACTGATAAATGAAGTTACTTTGAGTGACGGAGAAATGACGGCTAACGGATTTAAGAGCCTTGAGCGGGGTCCGGTTGTAGGGGAAACCACCTATGGCTGGCTTATATTTACGACCAGTGTGCGGCTGATGAATGGAGGGTATTTCCGGCTTCCATTTTGGGGGTGTTATACCCTGGATGGTAAGGACTTAGAGACCTGCGGTGGAGTCAAACCGGATATATTGGTAGTAAATGATCTGAATGATGAATTAAAAGGAAAAGATCCCCAATTAGACAAAGCTATCGAGACAATTTTAGAGCTTATAAACAATGAAAAAAATGTTAGAGAGTAATGAATGTATTGACATCGGTTAAAATTAGATATATTAAGAAGAAGAAGAGTCTTGCCCTAATCCGCTTTAGCTCTGTAGATTTAGAGGCGGTTTTTGCTGTTAAAAATACCAGCTAATTTGGACAAAGGGATGGATTTATAATTAATTCTTTTACTTAAAAAGGAGGACTAAATGAAGTTTTCTAAGTTTGTTGTTTGGAGTGCGTTGATCGTTTTTACAGTTGCTTTTACTGCTTGTGGTGGTGGTAATGGTGAAGGAAAATATGCGGATGCAAAAAAGACCATGGCGCAGTTCATTGATGCCTGGGATCAGAACATAGCAGATCTGGATAAAGCAGATAATGCCAAAGATTTTGCGGCCGGTTTAAAGTCTATGGCAAAAACATTTGAAAATTTCAAAGGGGAAATGGAAAAATTTGAGGAGAAATATCCAGAACTCAAGGAAATGGACAGCCCTCCGGCAGAATTGGCAGAAGAAGCAGCCAGATTAGAAGCACTCGGTGAGAAAATGAGTGGTATTATGATGAAGATGATGCAGTATGGGGAAGACCCCGATGTTCAAGCCGCCATGGAAGAACTGCAAAAAGCCGGTATTGGCATGTGAAGGAGTATCAGAACACATAGTTTTTAGGAAATTAGTCATAAAGAGAGGGAGGATGAAGAGACTTTCCCTCCCCTCTTTTCTCGTTTGCTCTAAGAGTGTCCTCTCTAGCCTGGTAAATCGTTTCTTATGATCTTGGCTAAAATCTTTTAATCATTTCTTCGGATAAGATCAGATTATTTTTTATAGTGCCGGGCGAATACTCCGTAATTGTCCCCATCCTGTTCATAGCACTCCCACACAACGACAAAATGTCCTGCATAACTCATTGCTGTGCGTGGCGAGCCTTGGTTTCCTTGGGTGTATTCATTCACCCTAAATTCATTGCCGATATTTATGCCTGCTTTATTGAATCTTTTTGCATACACCCCGCCATTACTTGAATCCTGTTCAAAGCTTTCCCAAACAATGATCGAATTTCCTCTTCTGTCCATCCCAACATGTGATAATATCTGGTTATTGGTAGTATATTCATTAACTTGAAATTCATTAGTGAGGGCAATCCCCGAAGAGTCGAATATTTTGGCAAAAATACCATAGCCATCACCGTCAAACCAAAAGCTTTCCCAGGACACAATAAAATTTCCACGGATATCCATGGCCACTGCTGGAGTGCCCTGAACACTTAAAGTGGAGGTGTTCACTCTAAACTCATCTCCGACCTTGCTGCCTGTTTTGGAATATAACTGGGCATAGACTCCGCCTGCATCATAATCCTGTCCTTCGCTTTCCCATACAATGATGAAATTGCCTTTTTTGTCCATGCTGACCTGGGATAACCATTGATTATAGGAAACATAGGTATTAACCTGAAATTCGTCTCCTAAAGGTTTCCCGAATTTATTATATCTTTGAGCAAGTACTTCAAACATATTTTTTCTCTTTATCACACTTGTCCAGGTGACTACAAAGTTTCCCTTGGCATCCATGGCGACATCCGGAAACAATTGGTGGTTGTCAAAAGTTGTATTTACCTGGAATTCTTTTCCTGCCATTTTCCCAGATTTGTTGAACCTTTGTCCGAAAATCCCATAGCCATCACCGTCATGGGCATAACTTTCCCAAACAACTACGAAATTCCCTGCCCTATCCATTGCTACTGCGGGACTGCCTTGGACGCTCTCAGTGGTTTTGTTAGCCCGGAATTCCTTTCCCACTTTTTGGCCTCTGCTGTTAAAAAGTTGGCCGAAAATACCGCCTGCGTCCTTATCCTGGTGCTCACTTTCCCAAACAATGACAAAATCTCCTTTGGCATTCATGGCTGTATCCGGGTACCATTGTTGATCTTTGGTATATTTATTAACCTGAAACTCCTTCCCCGGAACAATGGCCTGAATACAGATGCCGAGAATGAAGATCATGAATGAAACAACAATCAGGCTTTTGAATAGATAAGTCTTATTTTTTACTTTCATTTTTCCTTCCTTTCATGAAAGTTTGTCGTATGTTTTTTGCATTTATCACTGAACTCGAATTTTCTCAGCCATTATAACTAGAGATAAAGTATAATTCAAACAACAAAATGAATTTTTTTTGGATTTAGGGGGCGTACCACGAAATCTTGTTTCTTATCAACTATTTAAGCTGATTTTTAGCCAGATAAGGGCGCTTCGTCCCCATTTTTATTTTTATTTGAGTCCGGGAAATATCAGTTCATTGAGATCGGGGAGGGAGTAGGCCTTGACCGCTTTATCTGATCGGTCGACCAGGAGGATCCCGGTGGGATAGACTTCAAAACGATAAGGGGATTCCATAATGAAATGGGCTTTGTCTTCTTTCATTAAATAGAGTTTATTGGTTTCTTTTCCTTCTTGATAATAGAAAATATTTGGAGGGGTAAATCTGATATCAGCATTGGTCTCCCCGATAGCAGTAAATTCCGGAATTTCTACGTTTAGCCTTATGATCGAATTGCCGCTTTTAAAATAAATATCTTTGAGGTTAAGATCGAGTCTTCCAAATTGATAGGGGAGGCTGTGAAAAGTGCCGGGAAATTCGTGAGTTTTTATCAGTGCATTGTTTTCAATCTTATAAAGAAATATTTTTTCAGGTGACCACATCATAAAACGCTTGTTTGTGATCCAATGGGGTCTATGGGGGAGTATCCCCAAGTTATCTATACTTCCGTCTTCCCATAGTCTGAGGACTGTAATATCTTTATGGTAATAAGGATAGATCAGCCAGTATTGTTTTGCATGCTCTTTACCGATTCCACATAAAACTAAATACTTCCTTTTATTACTGGTAAAAAGAGGATGAGTGTATATATATTTTTTTATTTGCCCCTCGGGGATTTTTATTGAAATTAAGATCATCTCTTCTGGAGATTCCCCTCTCTCAAGACGAAAAATTGTGTCTTTATATTTATATGCAAAGTAGCTAAATGCATTTTGATTAGGAAAATTATAAAGAAGTTTAATTTCTTTGGATTTTAGATCAAGCCGGTAAATGCCTGCTTGATAATCGTCTTTTTCGATAGTATGTCCCTGAAATATTAGATAATTATTAGATTCAAAACAGTTCCATAGATTGACATAATAGAAATTGGGTATTTTGGTTTGCTTTTTATTATTAGAGACTTTAAGAGATGTCAGAGTATTTTCGATCAGGACATGATCAGTGGTAAGATAGTAAGCGTGATAATCATAAAGCTTGGTTGTTTTTGCAATGAAGAAAGCGGCAACCAGTCCAACCAAAAACAGAGGGCTGAGAATTTTTAAGAATCGAAGGTTATAAACCCGAGCCGGACGAATGTCAAATTTCCTGAAGCAAAGGATATTGGTAATTATGAAGGGAAGCACCAGTACTACGGCTGAAATTATCAATTGCGGCAGAAAATCCAACCCCACTTCCGCTATGAAAAGATCCCCGAAACTGAAGGCTCCCAAATCAGAGCCGTATTTAAGCATAGATACGACAATAAAAATAAAATAAAATAAACT
>CAZLBV010000076.1:0-3632 GCA_964557845.1 uncultured Eubacteriales bacterium
TCTCCTGAGGGCACCAGGAAGAATTAAAAAAATCTTCGGTTCCTGTGCCGTGCAAGGAAGGAGGCCACGCTTCTCCATCAATAAAAAACATATCATCGCCTTCCCCATACCAAATAGGCGAAGGACAATCGACATAATAATTCACCCCCACAAAATGCCCTTTTCCTGCTATCTCGGCAATCACATAGTTGCCGGCTCCGTCAACATTGGCCGCCTGGGGCCCGAGCACGCTCCATTCATTCTCTCCATCTGGGAGAGGATCGGTCAACTCGCGGTTCCAGAAAGCATGAAATCTTCCTAGATCAGGATCAATGAATTCATGCTGTTCATAATCAATATAATAATAAAAAGCTGAAATCACTTCTATCGATTGGTTTTCTACGGTGATCAGAGCACCGCTGCTAAAAGGCATAGGGAAATAACAATTTAAAGCATTGCCTTCTTTAGGAGAAACAGCCAGCGGAAGCGTGATCAGATTATACTTCTCTCCCCATCCCTGCCCGAAAAAATCTCCAATGGGTGATTCCACACTGGGATCAGCCTCTCCGTCCCAGTACATCCTGAGGACGGCATTGCGACGGATCATAGGATCCTGACAGGAAATAGTGATCCATATATGTTTGATTATTCCGGCTCCTTCGATCTTGGCGATCTCTTTGGTCTCTCCGGATTCGATGACCAAACGATCGGCATTCTTCCCCGATCTATCAAAGCTAGATATCCTTTTCGACTGGTAGTTTTTTAAAGCGGCCAGATTGTCCAGCATAGAACTATTACTCTGATTCTCAAACGAAAAACCTAAAAGGATTGGGATAAAAACCAGACTGGTTAAAATAAAAATTTTTTTCATGGGCCAAGCCTCCTTCTTATATTTGAATCCTGAATAAATCAGGACGAAAAAAAATACTGCCTAAAAACAAAAATCTCGGTTTATTCCCTCACTTTTGCCTCAAGCAGCTTACCCCCGATCAATCCAAGAAACACGGCGAATCCGGAGATGACAAAGCTGAAAATTAAAGTAATAATATTAAAGACCGAATTATCGATAGAAAAAAATTTCTGAATCACTAAAAGGAAAGCAGAGATAAAAATAAAACCCCCAGCCAAAACCAATTTTTTCTTTAAATGAGGAGTGCTCATTCGCTTAAATCTAAGCTTTCCGTCATAAATACCAGCTAGAGTCGCTATCAGAGCAGTGAATGGAAGAACCCAAATGATTACTCCCCTCAAAGCTATAAATGAAGATGGTTCCCTGAAAATATTAAAACCCAGCAAAAGGCTTATGAGAAACAAACTGAAAACGAATGCGATCGGAAAATGAACCAGAATCGGATGAATATTCATCTCTAATGCTTTTCTTCTCTTTTTGGAAATGAGGGGTTCATATTCCTCGAATATTTTTCCTTTCACCCCGCAGGCAGGACAAGTATCCGGAGCATCGGCTCTCTCAGTAACATAGCCACAAACCCGGCATTTATAAATCTTCTTCATATCCAGCTCCTTTCCTCTGAATGACAAAAAATTGCATGGAGCGATCGAGCTTAACCTATGGACAGATAAATTATTTTTATCATACTGATCAAAATAGAACAAGGAAAACAAATCGTCCCAAAAGGTATGGATTTGTCTTCTTGTGGTTAATTGAGATATCATAATCTTGAAAACAGAAGATAGAAGATAAAAGGAAAAATTGGCTTCAAAGAAACTATAGGAGTTAAAATGGGCAAACAAATAAAATTGATGGGCGCATTGCTATGCATGGTAATAATGGCCGGATGTTCCCCCCATTTTCATTTGGATTTTCTCGGCAAAGATCAGATCTCAGAAGTTATTCTGATTCGAGATGCCTCAGAAAAAAAGATTTTGCTGTTGGATGTGAGTGGGGTCATTACCACCAGCTTTGATGCAAATATTTTGTCCCGGGAAAAAAATATCCTTTCCAGCATCCGCTACCGTTTGGAGAAAGCTTCAGAAGACAGATCGATAGAAGGCCTTATACTTCGGGTCGATACACCAGGAGGAGAAGTAACCGCCAGCGACATTATTTATAATGAGATCCTGCTTTTCAAGCAGAAGACCGGAATCCCGGTAGTTGTATTGGGGATGGGCATCATGGCCAGCGGCGGCTACTATATCGCATCAGCCGGAGATTATATTATCACCCACCCCACGGCCATCACGGGCAGCATAGGTGTGATCTCAATCTTTCCCAATATTCAGGAGCTCTTTGATAAAATTGGAATTAAGGTCAATATCATCAAATCCGGCAGAATGAAAGATTCCGGCAGCTCTTTCCGGGAGATGACCACAGAAGAAGAAACTATTTTTCAGAGCGTGGTGGATGAGCTTTATCAAAATTTTCTGAATGTGGTTTTAGAGGGACGGAAAAAACTGCTGTCACAAGATCAATTAGAGAGCATAGCCGACGGAAGGATCTATACAGCAAGGCAAGCTCTTGAGCTCAAACTTATCGACGAGATCGGATATTTTGACAGAGCTTTTGAAAAAACGAAACAGCTGGCAGGGATCAGAAAGGCCAAACTTGTGACATATACCTATTATCCAAAATCCAAGACCAACATATATGCATCCGCTTCTGATCCCTTAGCGCTAACAAAACAGGACGATATTAAGAAAATATTTCCCTCTCTGCAGGCTGGTTTTTATTATCTCTGGCTACCTCAAAATCAACAATGAAAAAATGCGCCAGAATTCAGACCTGGATCTGGGAGAATAGAGCCATGAGCAGTTTTCTGTCTTTTTCGGTCATATTCATCCGCCTGAACAGCTCAAAGATCCGTTCCGTCATGTGCTCACGATTTTTTTCATGAATAAATCCTTTTTCTTCGATTTTTTTTAGAATTCCAAGAATGGTTTGCCTCTGATTTTCTGAAGAAAGAAAGACATCCTTATGAACAGAGGATATTTTTTCTCCCCTGCGCTCAAATAAAGCAAAAAGCGTTAAAAGCACAGCAAAGGATAGATTGTAGGAAGGCTGCCTGCTTGCCTGAGGAATAGTAAACCTGAAATTGGAATGCTTCAACTCATCTCCAGTCAATCCTGTCCTTTCATTTCCAAACAGCAATCCTATCTTTACAGAGGAAGAATAATCCAATATGCGCTTTACCGTGTCATCCAAAGAGATAACAGAAAAATTTTTTCTTGGTTTTGAGGTTGAAGCAAAAACCACATGGAAATCCTTAACAGCATCGATTATATTCCTGAAAACATCTGCTTTATGCAAAATATCTGTAGAATGAACGGCTGTCTTCGCGGCTTTTTCTAAAAGATCGGCTTCTTCTAGAACCACCCTTAAATTATTAAAACCAGTGCATTTCATCGCCCGTGCCACAAGGCCAATATTCTCAGGGTGTTCCGGTCTTACAAGGACTACGGTGATATTTTTTCCTAAAATTGAAGATTTAATATTTCCACGAGAATTCATGTTCTCATTATACCTTAACAGTCATTACTTGGAACTGAATATAAATATTTCATGAACGTACGCAGCCGCAAATTATGAAAATAGATGAAGTCAGAAACCACCATCAAAAAATATTGGCGATTAATCCTCCTAACAGGGCCCAATAGATGGTTGAAGTATAGGGGTTGGAAGTGATCATACAGGCTCC
>CAZLBV010000077.1:0-6358 GCA_964557845.1 uncultured Eubacteriales bacterium
CTGCCCCGGCCTCGTTGCAGCCCATTCGATGTAGACCGCTACTATCTCATGAGCTGCTGCCTCGCCGCTTGAATAATCCAGGCAGAGCGTGTATTCGTAAAAGAATCGTTAAATACTTGATAGTTTGGATCCTTCATAAAAATTGAGTTTGTATTTAATTTTTAATGTTATAAAATTAACCATTAAGGTAAATTTAACAAGGAGATCGTTATCATGTTTGATCCTAAGATTTACATTCAAAGAAGAAATAAGCTTAAAAAACAGTTGAAATCTGGGGTTGCGCTGTTTTTAGGCAATGAAGAAAGTCCGATGAATTATCGGGATAATCCTTTCCATTTCAGACAAGACAGCAGTTTTTTGTATTTTTTCGGTCTTGATTCACCTGGACTTGCCGGTATCATTGATATTGATGAAGGAAAAGATATTATTTTCGGAAATGATATCGATGTCGAAGATATCATTTGGATGGGAGACCTGCCTAAATTGAAAGACCGTGCAAGCGAAGCTGGTGTTAACCACACCATGCCTTATGCAGAACTCGATAATACCTTGAAAACAGCAATTTCCAAAGGAAAGAAGGTCCATTTTCTTCCTCCCTATAGAATGGAGAATACGGTCAAATTATCCCGCCTTCTCGGCCTGCATGAAGCTGTGGTTAATTTATATGCTTCGATTGAATTGATAAGAGCAGTGGTGGAACAGAGATCCATAAAAATGAAAGAAGAGATTGATGAGATAGAGAAGGCTCACAACATAGCTTATGAAATGCATACTACTGCCATGAAAATGACGAAACCAGGGATCTATGAATATGAGATAGCCGGAAAGATCGAAGGAATAGCTGCTGCCATGGGAGGGATGATCTCTTTTCCCATAATCCTCACCATCAATGGTCAGACCCTGCATAATCATTATCATGGAAACAAATTGGTTGAGGGCAGATTGCTGGTCAATGATTCCGGAGCTGAAACTTCTAGGCACTACTCCAGTGATATAACCCGCACCATTCCGGTATCTGGAAAATTCAGTTCAAAACAGAAGGAAATCTATAATATTGTGCTCGATGCCCAGGAATCAGCCATAAAAGTAATGAAGCCCGGGTATAAGAACAAGAATACTCACTTTGTGGCTGTAAAAAAGATAGCCAAGGGATTATCCGAGCTTGGTTTGATGAAAGGGAATATCGAAGAAGCAGTCAAGGCTGGTGCTCATGCTCTGTTTATGCCTCATGGTTTAGGCCATATGATGGGCCTGGATGTGCATGATATGGAAGACCTGGGAGAAAACTATGTAGGTTATGATGAAAAGACTAAACGCAGCGACCAGTTTGGCCTGGCTTATCTGAGGATGGCAAAAGAGTTAGAACCAGGGCATGTACTTACTGTAGAGCCGGGTATCTATTTTATCCCGGCGCTGATTGATCAATGGAAAAAAGAAAAAAGACATCTGGCTTTCATAGATTATAGTAAAGTTGATAAATACCGGGATTTCGGCGGGATCCGGATCGAAGATAACATATTAATAACAAAAACAGGCAGCAGGGTTATCGGGAAAACTATTCCCAAGACCATTGATGATGTGGAAGCGATAACCGGTACCTATTGATTAACCGTTAGTTCCGGCCCGACTATCAAGCTGAGACTCTTATCCGGATCGAGGATTTCTGTCAAGTAAGTATTAAATTCTTCAAGGGAAATAGCATGTATTTCTTGGAAGAGGCTGTTGATGAATTCTGTGCCTAATCCGAGATTTTCAAAAGCTGCGATCATAGAGGTTTTTTTATGTTTGGTTTCTATATCTCTAAGCAGCTCAGACCGGGCATAAGCCTTGGTCGTAATAAGCTCGATTTCCTCTATTCCATTGGTGTGAATATCCAGAAGAATTTTTTCCAGTTCCGCTTCAGCCTGTTTTCTTTTATCGTTGTCAGTTTCCAGATATGCCTCAATAAATCCTCCATCTGTTAGTAAATTTGCCTGGGCACTGACATTATAAGCCAGCTTGCTTTCAGAACGAAGAGGCCAAAGCAGGGAGTTGACTCCTTTACCTAAGAGAGTTTCCAGAATAAAAGCTAGGGCATAGCGACGAGGGGATGTTTTTGGTAAAGGAAAGCCTATGGAAACCAGCGACTGCAGTCTATTCAGTTCGAGGAAGATTTCCTGCTTTTCAGGTTGGGAAAATGAGAGCTCAGGAAATGGAGGGGAAGTGCCCTCGTCCAAAGAAAGAAAATGTTTGTGAAAAATGGAAAGAAATTTGTCTTTATCTAAGTCAGAAGATACAGTGATCACCATATTCCCGGTGCGGAAATATTCTTGATAAAAACTCTTTACATCTTTTGATTTAATCGATTTTAAAGACTCTGTATTCCCGAAGACAGAATTGCCGTAGGGAGTTCCTTCAAAAAAATGTTCAGCAAAAGCAGCGTGGGCAATATTGATAGCTTCATCATCTCTGGTTTCCCTTCGTTGATTCATCCAGTCTTTTAAATGGGAAATGCGATTTCCTGAAAAAATGGGGTCGGTAAAGAGCTCTACGGCTAATTTCAAAGTATCATCGAGATTTTCTGTAAGGCAGGCAATTTCTATTTGAGAAAAATCGGACATACAGTTCATGGAAAACCGGGTTGATTGACTCATCAATTTTTCCACTTTTCCTTGATCGGGAATTTCAAGCAGGAGTCGAGTCGCCAGATAAGCTAATCCCTCTTTTCCTGTAGGTTCAGCTCTTTTTCCTCCGTTTATAAGGAGCTGTATGATGGTTACTGCCGAAGAATCATCATGATTGAAAAACACGGAAAGGCCATTTTCCAGAACAGTTTTTTCAATATGAACTGCCTGTCCTGATGATTCACCATCTGTTTTTAAGGGTAAAAAAAATGATAGGGTCAAAAAAAGGACAAAATAGACCGGATAGGTTTTTTTGTTCATTTTTTCTCCTTAGGAACTATGGAGACTAGAACATATTTTCCTCGGCTTAAATAATCGGCAGCGATTTTTCTAAGGTCAGAAGAACTTAGTTTTCCCATCTCATCAAGATAGTTGCCGCGCTCTGGAATTTCATTAAGGAGCATAAAACGAGCTAAGGAGGCAGCAATGTTTAATCCATATTCCTGAGACTGATGGTAGGTAAATTTGATTGAATTTTTTGCTCCCTCAAGATAATCCAGAACATGAAATTTTTGTTCACCCAAATAATCGTCCTTGGATAACCTGAGATTTCTGGTTGATTTTAGAAAATCTATGGCTAGTCGTTTTATGGTTTTTAAATTGTCTGGATCCATGGTTATCTGGATAAGAAAAGAACCTCCATATTTATGGGCATTGTAGATCATGCGGAGCGAATTGATGAGAATTCCTCTCCGTCCATGAAGGGCGGAATTCATTAAAGGATTGAATCCCCTCCCCAAGATCTGAGTGATGAGATCTGCGGCATATCGGTCTGGGGAATTGTAATCCGGGCCGGTCATTCCTATAACTAAAGAAGCCATGTTTATATCCAATTGACGCTCAATATCGATCTTATCTTTGAGCGGCTCCGCCATTTTAAATTCTTTTTCAACCGGAGTGCCATCTTCGATGGTGCCGAATATCTCCTTGATCTTACTTTCTATCTGGACTAGATCCATATTCCCAACAATAGCCAGGGAACAGTTGGAGGGGTAAAAATAACCGGAATAAAAATTCTTTAATTGGTCTGCTGTGGCGTTTTTTATTATTTCAGGTTTTCCGTAAACAGATCTTTGATAGGCATGACCGGTGAATAAATTCTGATAGACCAGAGAAGTTGCTAGTCTAAGAGGATCATCCTCCAATTGATTAAGTTCTTCCAGAATGACTTCCTTTTCACTATCGAGTTCTTCCTGTGAAATCTTTAGATCAAAGAGGATCTCTTTGTGGAGCTGAAGGGCAAAGTCCCCATATTCAGAGGGGAGAGATATTTCAAATACGGCGATATCATGACCTGTGTGAGCATTAAAATAAGCGCCGTGGCTCCGGATGTCTTGGCCTATCTCAGTTCCAGACCTGAATTCTGAACCTCGAAAGAGGATATAGTGTTCCAGGAGATGAATTAATCCGTCGGTCTCATCTGATTCATCTTTTGAGCCTATATTGACTGCACAAACAATATGTAATAGGGGGAGAGGAGTCTTTTTATATAGGTATACTTTCAATCCATTATCCAGCTTGAAATAATTTGTGGTTTGTTCTGCTTGTGAGTATACGGAAAAGGATAGAATTAAAAGCAGCAGTCCATATAATAATAATTTTAGTTTGTTTTTATGTTTAAGATACATCTCTTCTTCTCTGCCGAAAAAATTATTTTCTTCTTATTTTTATATTACAATATTTCGGTTTTTATCGCCATAGGTCAGTAGAATTGCACTTTTATAAAAACTATATTATTATCCAATTCGTATTTAAGAGACCGGACTATTTATTTGAAAAAAGGATGCTTGAATGAAAAACCCCAGAAAAGAGCGAATTTTAGTGGTAGATGATGAGGAAAATATCAGAAAGTCCCTAAAAATGATATTGGAATATGAAGGATATGTATTTAATGAGGCTTCAAGCGGTGAAGAAGCTTTGGAAATGGTAGAGGAGACCATAGGATTGGATCTTATACTTTTGGATGTGAAGCTCCCTGGAATGGATGGCCTTGAGGTATTGAAAGAGTTAAAACAGCGGCCTTATATCCCGGAAGTAATAATGATCTCCGGTCACGGGACTGTTAATACAGCAGTTGAAGCGACCAAGCTCGGGGCTTATGATTTCTTAGAAAAACCGCTTCACCGGGATAGGGTGCTGTTGAGTATCAGAAATGCACTTAGTCAAAATAAACTGCGCCGCGAATGCCACGACCTGAGAAAGAAGGCAGAGAAAAGATATGAATTAGTCGGAAACCATCCTTTAATGAAAAAACTCTGGGACCAGATAAAGAAGATAGCTCCCACTAATGCCACTATCTTTATCTATGGCGAGAGCGGAACCGGGAAAGAATTGATTGCCAGAGCGATCCATGAAAACAGTTTAAGGGCAAAAAATGAATTTATTCAGGTGAATTGTGCTGCTATCCCGGAAGAGCTGATTGAAAGCGAATTGTTCGGCCATGTGAAGGGTGCCTTTACTGGAGCTACGGAAAAGAAATTAGGCAAATTTGAACTGGCAGACGGAGGAACCATCTTTTTGGATGAGATCGGTGACATGAGTCTGAAGACGCAGGCAAAAGTTTTGCGCGTGCTCGAAGAAGGAGAAGTACAAAAAGTAGGTTCGAGTAAGGTCAACAAGGTGGATGTCAGGGTTATCGCGGCTACCAATAAGGTTCTAAAAAAAGAAATAAAAGACGGTAATTTCCGCGAAGATCTGTATTTCAGACTGAATGTAGTTCCCCTATATTCGCCTGCCTTGCGCGAAAAGAGTGAGGATATTCCATTATTGGTCGATTACTTCAACAAAAATTTCGCTGAGGATAATAACTTTAAAATAAAAAAGTATTCCGATGATGCCCTCGATGCAATGATGAAATATCCTTGGAGAGGTAATGTACGAGAACTTAAAAATGTGGTCGAACGTCTGGCCATAATGGTGGAGGGAGATTCTGTGACCAAGAAAGATCTTCCCGAGCATATCAGGGGTGAGATCAATGTATTCCTTCCTGACATTGATAAAATAAAGAGTATAAAGGATTTTCGCGATTTAGCAGAGAAAGAATTCATCCTGGCTAAACTAGAAGAGAACGAATGGAATATTTCTCTAACTGCCAGAGAAATTGATACGCCACGCAGCAATCTCTACAAAAAATTGGAGCAATATGGTATAAAGATAAAAGCTGGAGTAGGTGAGGTGGTTGCTCCTTCTTCCCGGTCCGGGAAAGAAGGGGAGGAAAGTCCGGACTCCAAAGGGCAGGATGGTCGCTAACAGCGACTTCGAGCGATCGAAGGAAAGTGTCACAGAAAATACACCGCCTTAAAAGGTTTTCAACTTATTGAGGTAAGGGTGAAATGGTGAGGTAAGAGCTCACCGCTTCGGTGGCGACACCGGAGGCAGGGTAAACCCCATCCGGAGAAAGACCAAATTGGCCTCATGCGGTGGCCCGCTGCTAAGGGGCGGGTAGGTCGCTTATCTTCTTGAGCAATCAAGGAGTTAGATAAATAACCACCCCAGGAATGGAACAGAATCCGGCTTACAACCTACTCCAGTTACTGAATTATTAGTAAAATTGGCCGACTCAACAAAGATATAATTCCAACTTGTTTTGAGGTTACATCTGAGAAGGCTTTCTCTGGAAACGTTTATGTTACCTCTTAATTTAACGTCGGCCACTCTTACCCTACGGGCGGGCCAATCTCAGCACTTTCGCTTCG
>CAZLBV010000078.1:0-2850 GCA_964557845.1 uncultured Eubacteriales bacterium
GAAAATAAAAGTTGGACCATGCGGCTCAGGAAATGGTATTGGGGCTTTGATTTTGATACGTTTCCTCTGAATGGCCGGGTCTGGTATCCATTGGGTGAAGGTCCTTTTCCGCTGGTTTTGATCGTTCACGGAAACCATAAAATGCAGGAGTTCTCTGATCCAGGATATGCTTATTTGGGGGAACTTTTGGCCAGCCGGGGTTTTATATTCGTTTCAGTAGATGAGAATTTTTTTAACGGCGCTTTTTTCTGTAGTTTAAGCAGAGAAAACGATGGACGCGGCTGGCTGCTGTTGCAACATCTCAAAGTGTGGCAAGAATGGAGCCGGACAGAAGATAATATTTTTTATGAAAAAGTAGACATGAAAAATATCGGGTTGATCGGTCATTCCCGGGGAGGAGAAGCCGCAGCCATTGCAGGCTGTTTCAATCGGCTCTCCCACTATCCTGATGATGCCTTGGTAGAATTTGATTTTAATTTTAATATAAAAGCCATTATCGCTATTGCACCCAGTGATGGGCAGTACAGACCTACTGGTCAGCCTACACCCTTAGAGAATGTAAATTATTTGGTTCTGCAGGGCGCTCATGATGCGGATGTTTCCTCTTTTTCTGGAATGCGACAGTTTCAGAGGGTAAAATTTACCGATGATAACTATTGGTTCAAGGTATCTATTTATTCCTATCGTTCCAATCACGGTCAGTTTAATACAGTCTGGAAAGATAATGATTGGGGTAAACCTAGGGGATTTATACTCAATCGTGAACCTCTACTCGAAGGGGATGAACAGCGCAAGATCAGCAAAGTATACATTTCCGCTTTTCTTGAAACGGTCCTCCACGGCCATCAGGACTATCTTCCCTTATTCCGGGATTACCGCAATGGATTGGATTGGCTCCCAGATGATATTTATATCAACCGTTTTGAAGATTCTACATTTCATTGTTTTTGCGGATATGAAGAGGATGTAAATGTTGCGACTGGTACGATGTCTGGAATATCCATAAAAGCGGAAGGTCTGAAAGTGTGGAGAGAGGAAGATCTAGGGTTAAGAAGAAGGGGAACCAAGCAGAATAATGTTGTTTATGTGGGATGGAAGAGATGTGATGATGATCAGGAGCAGGGTAAGCCTGGTTATATCATTGATCTCCCTGAAAACAGTGTAAGTGATTTCAATAATATGAGAAAATCTTTTTTGGTGATTGACTTGGCAAATACAGACGAGAGGATTCCGGAACGGGATAATGATAAAGGCAAAATAAACCTGGATTCGGGCAGACAAAAGTCCCCAAACGAAATAGAACATGATATAGAAAAGGAGATTGGAAAAAATAATCCAAATGAGCCGCTGGATTTTTCCATAGAACTTACCGATGGTCAGGGAGATAGTGCCGTTTTTGCATTAAGCCAGTTTATGCAGATTCCTCCAGCTTTAAAATCCCGTTTCACTAAATTCAAAGGAGAAGCTGGGATTTATGGAAAAGCCTATGAGCCTACCTTACAGACCATAGAGTTTCCATTTGAAAATATTGTTTCAGAATTTCCTGATTTTGACCCTGAGACTTTAAGGCAAATCCGTTTTGTGTTTGATAGGAAGGCGGAGGGAGTACTAATCATCGATCGAATCGGCATCTCCAGTTCTGAATCATCAGTAAAATAGGCCGACCCAAAAATTTATAATCCCGTCATCAAAATGATTGTAATCAGTGAGATAGTGTCTTTAAATTGTTTAGTTATAGTTAAAATTATAGTCGGCCTCTTTTACCCTACGGGCGGTCCGATCTCAGTTCAAATACTTCACTGCGATTATATAATCAAATAACTTTATAATTATTTTTTTCCATTTATAATATAATTCAGGCTTGTAGATGTATTTATAAAGGAGGAAATAGTGAGACTTAATACTATTCGCTTTGGAGCGACCATATCTATAGTAATTATATTAGGTTTATTCTGTTACGCTGATACAAACACTTCAATCCCATCTCAGCTTAAGTTTGAAATAAGTATTCCCCAAGAAGTTCATTCCCAACCTATTACCGGCCGGGTTTTTGTGATGATCTCGAAAAATGATCAGAGAGAACCGAGGCTGCAGGCAGGTTTTTGGAGCAACAGTGTTCCGCTATTCGGAAAGGATGTTGATGTATTAAAAGCTGGGGAAACTGCAGTGATCGATGAAGACACACTGGGTTATCCCGTAAGCAGTCTGAAGGGAATACCTGCGGGTGAATATTTTGTTCAAGGACTGATCAATATATACACTGAATTTAAAAGATCAGATGGCCACATTATCTGGGCACACATGGATCAATGGGAAGGCCAGCAGTTCAACCGGTCACCCGGAAATCTCTACAGCCAGGTGAAAAAAGTCTATCTAGATTCCTCCACCGGATACACCATAAAATTGAATTTAGACCGGATCATTCCTCCAATTGAGATCCCGGAGGATACTGAATGGGTCAAGTACATAAAAATTAAAAGCCCATTGCTGACAGAATTTTGGGGGCATCCTATATACTTGGGAGCCATAGTTCTTTTACCCAAAGGTTACTATGAAAATCCAGGTGTGTATTATCCTGTGCATTATCAGCAGGGTCATTTTTCCTTGAGGGCGCCGGGTGGTTTCCGTGAAGACAGCAGTTTTTATAACGCATGGACCTCAGAGGATTTTCCCCGGATGATCGCTGTGACCTTTCAGCATCCCTGCCCCTATTTTGATGATTCCTATGCGGTTAATTCTGAAAACTGCGGGCCCTATGGAGATGCGATCCTTGAAGAACTTATACCATTAATCGAGAATCGTTTCCGGATCATAAAACAACCATACGCCCGGGTTCTATCCGGAGGCTCA
>CAZLBV010000079.1:0-8791 GCA_964557845.1 uncultured Eubacteriales bacterium
CCCCCTTGGAATCTATAGATTCCACTTGGATTATAATCTATTTGCCTGTAATTAAATAAATTAGATCAATAATTTGGAAAATTTTGGGGGATCTTCTGGGAAAAGATAGGGGAATTCCCCCATTTTTATGAATCACGAAACAGAAAATGGAAAAGGATACTCGCTTGTTTTTTTTCGCAGGTAATAATATGAGCTTAGAAATCGAGGGAAACCAATGAAAATGGATCCACCCGGCTGTTTGATACCTTGATTCCCCAATGAAGATGTGGACCGGTTACCCTTCCGGTTGCTCCTACCTCCCCTATTTTATCGCCTTTACTGACTATTTGACCTCTATCTACCTCAATTTTGGAGAAATGACAGTACATCGAAATAACACCTAAACCATGATCAATGATCACGGTATTCCCAGAAAAGTAAAGATCCATTGCCAGCAGTACTTTCCCTGAATTAGAGGCGTACACGGGAGTTCCGGAAGGAGCGGAAATATCTACTCCGCTGTGAGGAGAACGCGGTTTTCCATTAAAAAAACGCCTTTCTCCAAAATTAGGAAAGCGCTCTCCCTCACATGGGACTATGAATTTCCCTTCACCAAACCATTCGGAAGAAAATATCTTATACAAAGAGCCCACAAGATCTGATTCGACCTGAATTCTCTCTAACACTTCAGAGGGAGGTGTAACAAACTTTTCATCGACCTTGAGATATTTGACGGGAAATTCCTTGTGAACCACCTGCACGGCTTCTTTTCGTTTTTCAGTTTCTCCGGTCTGATACAGGAATGAAAAATTCATGAAATAAATGCCCGGCTTCATATTCATGTCCAATCCGATCATTGCCATCCAATGGTCTGGGGCGACTCTCTTTCTCAAATCATGGATTTTCCCGGAAAACTCGATCCTTACTCTGGAGAGAGGCTTATTTTCTTGAATAATTACTTTGATCACCTCACCTGGAACGAGAGCACGGAAATTTATATCTATGGTTACTCCCTCCTGAGCTGGCATTTCTTGATTTTGAGAATATAAGGGAATAATCAACATTATTATCAGAAAATGATTAATCAAACTATTTTTCATTCGATTCCCTCGACTTTCTTTCTTAATATTTTTCCGGGAAGCAACCCGGTATGATCCCCTCTTTCGATCACTATCTGCCCGTTTACCAAAACATATTCGACCCCGACCGGATATTGATGGGGATCTTCATAGGTAGCTTTATCTATGATCTTCTCTTCATCGAAGATAACAAGATCGGCAAAACAACCGGTTTGGAGTTTTCCTCTGTTCGAAAAACCAAATCGATCAGCAGGAATGGAAGTCATTTTTTTGATCATTTCTTCTGTTGTTAAAATTTTTTCTTCACGGACATATTTCCCCAAAACCCGGGGAAATGTTCCATAGCTTCTGGGATGAGGTTTTCCTCCTCCCAAAAGGCCGTAGGGAGCTATGGCTGAACCGTCGCATCCAATTCCAACAAGGGGATGGCTGAGCACTCTTTTCAGATTCTCTTCGCTCATCATAAAAACAACCATACTTACTTGATTCTTTTCTTCAATAAGAATATCCCGCATGAATTCAAAGGGCTCCTTTCCTGTCTCTTGGGCAGCTTGAAGGATGTTTTTTCCCTGGAATTTTTGGTTTTTTTCTGTAAGCACCGATGTAATAAATACCTTATCCCAGGAACCAATTTTTTCTTCCTGGGAACGAATATGGGCGCGAATTCTGCTATCCAGAGTGGGGTCTTTTAAACGATTGATAAATTCTTCAGTAGTCCCCTGTCTTGCCCATAAGGGAAAATAGAAGCTTAAGCCGGATGAACCGGCGGTATAAGGATAGCGGTCACAAAAAATAGGAATACCCTCCTCCCGGGCCTGTTCCACTTTTTTAAAAGCATCATCAAGCTTGTGCCAATTACGGGGATAGGCAGCTTTAAAATGAGAGATCTGCAGAGTTACTCCGGTTCTTCGTCCTACTTCGATGGTTTCATCCAGAGACTCAATCAAATTATCTCCCTCACTTCTCATATGGGAAGCATAAACTCCCTTCATTCGGCTTACCACTTGACACAATTCGATTATTTCTTCTGGAGAGGCATAACTTCCCGGCGCATATTCCAAACCGCTGCTTAGACCGATCGCACCATCTATTAAATTTTCTTCAACCAGGCTTTTCATTCTTTTCAATTCATCAGGTTTGGCAGCACGATCATTAAAGCCGACCACAGCCCCCCTTATGGTTCCCTGTCCCACCAGGGTAGCATAATTCAAGGCTATCCCTATTCGTTCAAGCCTTGAAAAAAAACCTTTAAGATCGACCCAATCCAGTTGGATCTGATACGTTTCTTTCAGATTTTCTTTAAATTCTTCATGTATCTCTTTTGCAATAGGAAAAGGTGACGAACCACAGTTTCCGCTCACAAGTGTTGTGATCCCCTGCCTGACTGCACTTTCGGCCTTAGGATTGACCAAGAGTCCGCAATCGGTGTGATCGTGGGCATCTATGAATCCTGGTGAAACAGAAAAACCATTCGCATCTATCACATGTTTTCCCTTACCGGACGGAATGTTTCCGATCTTCCCAATAAAATTTCCTACTATCCCTATGTCGGCCAGAATAGGTAAGCTGCCCAGTCCATCGTAAATCAAACCATTTTTTATCACCAGATCAAAATCTTGTTTCGTCTGGCATCCCTTTAATATAAAACTGCCTCCCATGATCCCAATTCCAGCAATGCGAGAAGAAGTTTTAATAAATTCTCTTCGGTTTATTTCCTGTTTCACCACTATCCTCCTTTAATAAAATGGATTTTTTAGAATCTAAAGCTCACCGTTATTCCTTGATATACAGGAGAAAAAGATAAACTCATCTCGGAGCCTTTATTTTTATTATTCCGATTCAGTCTACATATTTTCTTCCCTACAAAATAACCTAATGCGGATCCAATAAAAACATCAGAAACCCAATGCTGATTATTATAAACTCTTGATAAGGCCACCGCAGTTGCCATGGAATAAGAAAATATATCTATAAGTGTATTGTCGGTCTGGCCAGCAATCACGGAAGCGGCTGCAAATACCGAAACAGCATGCCCTGAGGGAAAGGAATGATTTCCTGATCCAGAGGCAAATGGATTAAAAACCATAGGCCCTTTACCTGTGTAAGGCCTGGCTCTTCCCATAACTGTTTTTATACATAAGGCAATGGCTCCGGCAGTCAACCAGCTTTCTAAACAGAGAAGGCCAGTTTTTCTGAACGAATAATTATCTGCGATCTCTCCGGCGGCATATAGAGACAGAGCTAACCCTCCAATGAATAATCCATGACCAAAGTCAGAGATGAATCTTGAGATATTTTCATTTGATTCCGTTCTTTTGTCCAGAACCCTTGTTTGAATATCCTCATCCAGAACATATAAGATCAATCCGCCGCCAATGATAACCGAAAAACGGAGGATATCGTTTTTATTCCACTCAGCTGGCGATGCGAGAACTTCCACAAAATCATCCTTCATCCCGGACAGAAAATAAGAATTTAACCTGTAATCCTCATGCTTTCCCTGCGGATAGATACAAATACAGCTAATCAATATCAATAATAAAAAAAAGGCTGTTTTATTCACAGACCGCAGATATTTTTCTCTGAGAAAAAATATAGCCATTCTCTTACAGCTTCCTCGTATACATTTCAATCAACTCAATGGTTTTTTCAGTCGAACCCTGTAAAGACCTTAGGGTATTGCCTGCATTTTTGCCCATTCTGAGAATCGTGTCCATGTCGCGAAATTGGAATAATTCCTTTAAACTATCATGGCCTTCCACTATTCGAGCGGCATCTGATCGGATAAAAATATTGGCAAGATCTTCGAAATTATTCATATGCGGCCCAAAGAAAACCGGCTTCTCATAAAAGGCCGGCTCCAAGAAATTTTGCCCTCCTTTATCAACCAGACTTCCTCCGATAAATGCCAGATCACAGAGAGCATACAAAAACGCTAGTTCACCCAGGGTATCGACGATCAACACCTCCCATTCTCCATTGGCAGTTTTCTTGCTTTTCCGCATACTGGAAAGAGATAGATCCCTGCAGTATTTTTCGACTTCTTCGGCTCTTTCGGGATGACGGGGGGCTATCATCAATGTTATATCTGGATTAGCTTTTTTTGCCTCAGAAAATGCCTGGAGGATCTGCGCCTCCTCACCTTGATGGGTACTTCCTGCCAATATGATTTTTTTTCCTCTCGCCACTCCTAATTTCTGTTTAAGGTCACTGATCATCTCACCGGACAATAAAGGCAGCTCAATCTCAGTCTTCAAGTTTCCTGCTCTTGCTATTTTTCGGGGAGGAATGCCTAATTTTATCAATCCGTTTTCCTCTCTTTCTGTTTGCACCATAAAATAATCTATTTTAGAAAGTACTTTTTTTATGAAATACTTGACCCTCTTATACCCTTTGAAAGACTTCTCTGAAATCCTTCCATTTATTAAAAGTACCCCCGCACAATTTCTTTTCGCTTCTTTTAAGAGATTCGGCCAGAATTCCGATTCAGCTAAAATAAACAAATTGGGTTTGATCACCCTGAAAAATTTTCTTACGATCAGAGTAAAATCAAACGGAATATAAAAAATGCCGGAAACATTCGTTAATTTTTCAGAGGCAACTTTATATCCTGAATTGGTGAGAACAGATAGATAGACTGAC
Source organism: uncultured Eubacteriales bacterium (assembly GCA_964557845.1). GTDB lineage: Bacteria > Acidobacteriota > Aminicenantia > Aminicenantales > Aminicenantaceae > CAZLBV01. Next base: position 4,701 of record CAZLBV010000079.1, read on the forward strand.
CATCCTGGATTTCTTTCTTTAAATTTACCGATCAGGTTTCGAAGCGACAGCACTTCTCCCACTGAGACAGCATGGATCCAGACTGACTGATCAGATTTATTTACATTTGGCAATTCAAGCCCAAATCTTTTTTTTAAATTAAGGCTCTCACCTTTCCGTATTTTTAATTTTATTAAATAAGAGGGCACATAATAAAAAAGCGACAAAAACAGTGCAAATGAATAGGCCCAATACATGGCTCATCGAATATACTAAATTACGGGTATTTCTGCAAATTCAGCTCATGTTAGTTCAAGATTTATGACCTTGAGCAAAGATTGATATCAGAATGAGATTGGGGGTTTATTTTTCTTTGTATTTCTGTTAGACTACTTGAGTTTAATCGCCTCTGAAAAAACGAATTAGAAAACTGAATGAGGATAAAATGGTAGAAGAGAAAAATAAAGAAAAAAAAGAAGAGTCAAAAACCGATCAATCTGAAAAACCGGAAAACAAAGATACAGATGAAATAGAAACGGAAACAAAGCCTGATCAATCTTCCGAAGAAGCACAACCAAAAGAGACAAAGGAAGAAACTGAAGTAAAAGAAGAGATCAAAGAAAAGGAAACAGAGCCAGAAAAAACAGCAGAAAAAGTTCCTTCAGAACCTCCTAAAAAGAAAAAAGTAAATCAGATGACGCTGGCTGAAATTGAGGCTCAATTGAAAAAAATTCAGGAAAATATGGGGGGATTCCAATCAAAATATGCTCAGCATCTTCTCAACCGCAAAAATTATCTTACATCCCAAAAATAAAGCAACATTTTACACAGGAACGGAGTAGGTATATTTAAAGCTGAAATAAGATCAGGATCTGTTTAAATTCAGACCGAATTAAGATATTACCAATTTACAATAAGCATTATTTTTGATAGTATAACTAACCAGAATAATTCGTTTTAGAGGATTTATTAAACCATAAGGAGAAGAACGATTGTTGACAAAAGAAACAAAGACTAACATCATCGAGAACAGCCGAGTACACCCCAAAGATACTGGCTCTCCGGAAGTTCAGGTCTCATTGATAACCGAGAGGATCAACTATCTTACAGAACATTTCACTAAACATAAACATGATTTCCATTCAAAAACCGGACTCATGCGGATGGTTGGAAAAAGGAAAAGGCTTCTAGAATATTTAAAGAAAAAGGACGTGAAACGTTACGAAGCTGTTATCAACAGATTGAAACTTAGAAAATAAAATCAGGTATAAACAAAATCATGACCAATTATAATATTACCTTAGAAATCAGCAACAGGCCTCTATCCATCGAGATAAATAAAATAGCCCGGCAAGCCGACGGCTCTGCACTGGTAAGGTATGGAGACACAGTAATGTTTGTCTCTGCTACCTCCAAAAGGGAAATGGATGATAAAAAACCATTCCTTCCTTTAACGGTTGATTACCGGGAAAATACCTATGCTTCCGGAAAAATACCGGGAGGATTTTTCAAACGTGAGGGAAGGCCTTCAGAAAGAGAGATCCTAATAAGCCGGTTAATAGACAGGCCTATTAGATCACTCTTCCCGGATGGTTATTTTGCCGAAACTCAGATAGTCGCCTTACTCCTTTCTGCTGATCAGGATAATGAACCCGACACTTTAGGGCTCATCGGTGCTTCCGCTTCTCTCTATTTTTCTGATATCCCTTTCAACAAACCGATCGGAGCGGTTAAAGTGGGGATAGTTAATAATGAAATCATAATCAATCCTACCAGAACCCAGCTAAAAGAAAGCACTTTAAATATGGTGGTGGTAGGAAATGAAGACGGCTTGGTGATCGTTGAAGCCGGAGGAATGGAAGTCAGCGAAGATAAAATTTCAGAGGCTGTCCTATTCGCCCAGGACCCGATTCAAAAAATCATCCAAGCCCAAAAAGACCTTTTCAGCAGCCTGGGTATTGTTAAAAGAGAATTTGTTCCTTTAGATCTGAATACCGATAAATATAATCAGATCAAACAGTCAGTTGAAAATGACCTTCTCCATGCCATTACCTTCCCGGGGAAAAAAGCCAGTGAAGAAAAAATAAAATCAATCCTCGACAATCTCATTTCAGAAATCCCTGAAGACAATGAAGATGAGGTCAAGATAACCAAAGAAATTTTCTATCAAATACAAAAAGAAACAGTCCGGAATTACATCTTAAACCAAGGCAAGCGGACCGATGGAAGGGATTTTGATAAAATTCGTGATATTTCGATCGAAATCGGTTATCTGCCCCGGACACATGGCTCTTCTCTTTTTACAAGGGGAGAAACTCAATGTTTAGCTACGGTAACACTCGGAACTTTTGAGGATGTCCAAAGACTGGACGGCCTGGGAGAAGAGAGCGAGAAGAGGTTTATGCTTCACTATAATTTTCCACCCTTCAGTGTAGGAGAAGTTGCTTTTCTCCGCGGTCCGGGAAGAAGAGAAATCGGCCATGGAGCTTTAGCAGAAAAAGCTATCCTTCCATCTATCCCGGATGAAGAGGATTTTCCCTACACCATCCGTATTGTCTCCGATATCATGGAATCGAACGGCTCTTCTTCAATGGCAACTGTATGCGGGGGCGTATTAGCCTTGATGGATGCAGGAGTTCCTCTATCCATGGTAGTCGGAGGGATCGCCATGGGTCTAGTCAATGAAGGTGAAAAATATGCTATTTTGACCGATATTGCCGGCCTCGAAGACCATTTTGGGGATATGGATCTTAAAGTTGCAGGAACAGAAAAAGGAATTACTGCAATTCAATTAGATCTTAAAATACCCAGCATTTCCTTTAATATCTTCAGAGAAGCTCTGGAAAAAGCGAGAAATGCCCGTATTCAAGTCCTGAATAAAATGAAAGAGGTTATTCCCCAACCCAGACCGGATATTTCCCCTTATGCGCCCAGAATAGTCAATTTATTTATCAAACCTGAAAAAGTCAGTGAGGTGATAGGCCCAGCAGGAAAGATCATAAAAAAGATCATAGCAGAAACCGGAGCTAAAATAGATATCGAAGAAACAGGAAAGATCACAATCGCATCAACCGATATGCTGGCCGTTGAGAAAGCCAAACAGATGATAAAAGATATCACCTTGGAAGCTGAGATCGGAAAAACCTATGAAGGGAAGGTCGTCCGGATTGAAGATTATGGTGCCTTCATTGAGATTCTTCCCAATGTTGACGGGTTGCTCCATGTATCTGAGATCGCTCATAGCAGGATCCGTAATGTCAGAGATGTTCTTAAATTGGGACAGATAGTAAAGGTGAAAGTTATTTCCATCGACGAAAATTATAAAGTCAGGTTAAGCAAAAAAGCCTTGGAAACAAATAATTCCGAACATTCTGGCGATAACCAACCTTATCCTAAGAAAAAATATTTTTCCAATGATCGTTTCAAAAGAAAAAACTATAAATAGAATACATTGAATTTTGAAAAGGGACCGGAAATGTTCAAGTTATCCACCCGAAAGAAAGGCTTTACTCTAACAGAATTACTGGTAGTAGTGGCCATCGCCGCTGTTCTGGCGGGCTTGGCGATCCCGCTGGCAAAGACTGCAGTCAAACGGGAAAAAGAGATCGAATTAAGACGAAACCTGAGAACGATAAGGGAAGCTATAGATGCCTATAAGAAATTAGCAGATGAAAACAGAATAGAAACTGAAGATGATTCCGAAGGATATCCTCCTGATCTTGAAACTCTGGTTAAAGGAGTCGAGGTTCTGGTAGAAGAAGGAAGTGAAGAAGGCGAAAAAGAGGGAGGAACAAGAGATGCAGATGAAGATAGGAAAAAACTCCAAAAATTTTTAAGAAGAATACCCAAGGACCCTATGACCAATTCTTATGATTGGGGATTGAGGGCTTATCAAGATGATCCTGATTCTACCAGCTGGAGCGGTGATAATGTGTACGATGTCTACACCCGAAGTCCCGGGACTGCTTTGGATGGAACAAAATACAGGGAATGGTAATGCCCATAATAAAAATAAACCTTATATTTAATCGAACGGAATTGTAAAAATGTTATCCTATATAAATCGAGATAAAACACAAAAAGGGTTCACTCTTATCGAACTCATCATTGTT
>CAZLBV010000080.1:0-4722 GCA_964557845.1 uncultured Eubacteriales bacterium
ACTAATCGCCGCTCAAGCTGGAAAGGATATAAAGCTAGAGGCATTGGAGGTTTCAGAGGGAATCGACAGAATCAGTGTCAGGGCTAAGCTTACCGGGAAACCAATCCCTCATGTTTTTGCCCTAAACAACCCAACCAGGCTTGTTGTCGATCTGTATAACACCATCCATTCAAAAAAGAATACGATCCGGGCGCTTAAACGGTTTGGAGTCGATAGAATAAGATCAGGTCAATTCCAAATCGGGAATCCCCATAACATCACCAGGATCGTTTTTGATCTAAATAAGCCTCAACAGTATTCCCTAAACACCTCAGAAAATGAAATGATCATTACCTTTTATGATGAATATAAGCTGTCTACACCCTCCAGCACATCACAACCGATCAAGACAGAAATAATAGCCCCGGAATCTAAAACCTCCTCTCCTGAACCGACAGCAGTCAAAAATCCATCAGAATCACCGGAGGCTTTACCCAAAGAATCCATTTCCATACCAACTGTCACTCCGAAGAGCTATCAACCGAAAACTGAGGAGATTATTCCGTCCAAGGGACACTCTACCAAACCAATAGAAAGCAGCGCCTCCGATAACTATATACCTGAAAACAAAAATAATGGAGGAAATGGGCACAGCTACCAACAACAACGGCTGCCTCAATTAATCGACGCAGTTGAAGGACCTAAATACAGCGGCGCCTTGATAAGTCCGAAATTCAAGGATGCTGATTTAAGGGATGTGATCCTTTACTTAGGAGAAGAAGCAGGCTTAAATGTGGTTTTTGATCCTGAAGTAAGAGGCACGGTAACCTGTAACTTTGAAGATATACCATGGGATCAATTTATCGATATTATTCTGAAGACCAATAAAATGGGAAAGTCTTTAGAAGGAAACATCCTGCGGATCGCACCAATGGCCACCCTGACCAGAGAACAGGAAGAGTTAAGAAAATTAGAAGATACCCAAGAATTATCCGGCCCCATGCGCAATATAACCTTCAAGCTTTCTTACTCCAAGGCAACGGATGTTAAGGCGCTTTTGGAATCCAAACTTTCCGAACGAGGCGAGATAATCATAGACAACCGGACAAACACATTGATCGTCTCTGAAGTCGCCGATAGAATCGGACTGTTGGAAGACCTGATTGAAGCGTTAGATACACCCACACCTCAGGTTTCAATCGAAGCCAGAATCGTTGAAGCCACCTCTACTTTTATCCGTAATTTAGGTATCCAATGGGGATGGCGGGGAATTGCCGATCCCTTTTACGGAAACCAGACATCCATGCAGTTTCCCAATAAAGTGTTTTTGGATGGGGCCCAGATTCCCGAAGGGGTTGTGACCAAAGGTATTTCCGGTCCTTTGGGAGGATACGCCATTAACTTACCGGCACCGGCATTCACTACAGTGATGGGATTATCCCTCAGCAATATATTGAGTACTGTTTCAGTTGATATGGCCTTATCTGCTCTGGAAACTTCAGGAAGCGGCAAAATTATTTCTGCGCCGTCTGTGGTCACTCAGAACAATCAAGAAGCTGAGATCATCCAAGGCAGACAGATCCCCGTTCAAACTATCGCCAATTTCACTGTGACCACACGTTATGTAAACGCTGCTCTTGAATTAAGAGCGACACCTCAAATAACAGCTGAAGGCACCATCATCATGACAATAGATATTCAGAATAATGCTGCGGATTTTGCCAACCTGGTCAATGGCATTCCGCCTATTACCAGACAAAGCGCGCACACGGTCGTGATGATCCCTGACGGAGGAACAACTGTTATAGGAGGTATTTACCGGACTGTTACTTTTTACAATAAATTGAATTAACCCCCTACCTTTTTATCACGATATTTTGTATAAGTAATTTTCTTTATCAAATTAAACTAGAGGATTTATCACATTCGGTTAATAAAACCGAATGGCCGGAAGGGTCTCCTAGCAGTTGAATATCCCCAACCGGCCATCCTCAAAAGGCTTTCTATTGATACTCCATTTTGAGGAAGATGTAAAGAGGCTGGGTGAGAGCGGCCGGGATTATCCCTGGCCGAGACCGGATCGTTGTCCCGGCTGCGATGGGCGGAGGTTGTGGGGACACGGCTATGTCCGGCGCTACTTTGAAGGCTGCTCTGAGGGGATATGGATAAAACGCTACCGGTGTCCTGACTGCAGAGCGGTTCATACCTTAAGGCCTCAGGGGTTTTACCGGGGATTTTTTTATTCCCGTTTTTCCATACTAATTGCGCTTCTCCACAAGCTCATTCACAACCGATGGTCGAAGTCTCTATCCCGTCAGGTGCAGCAGTACTGGTGGCGGGGATTCCAGAGGCAAGCCTCCTATCACCGGAACCGGAAGCAGCCGGATCTAGCCGTACTGTTTGAGCTTCTCAGAGACGGTATTCTTGCTGTAACCCATTCGCTTCAATGTGAGATTTTACGTCTTTAGGAGAGTCCCCACCTGATTTTTGCGGTGACGGGTCTATGAGCTTTGGTTTAGGATAGCCTGATATCTTAAACAGGAGGCAAAGATCATGGACAACGAGAAGAAAAAACGGGTTGCTGAGTTTCGCTTTGGAGTGATTGCCGATCTGATCGGGCATCGCAAGCTCTCCTGGGGCGAACGCTGCCGGCTGCTGGAGGAGAAAGCCTCACAGGAATGGGAGATCCCTTTTTCCAGCCGCAAGTATATCAGCAAACCGACTATCCTCAGCTGGATCCGGCGGTATGAACGCTCCGGACGGAAGCTTTCCAGCCTCTACCCGGCGCAGCGTTGTGACAAGGGATCGTTCCGCTCTCTGGATCCTGAGACCATAGAGACCCTGATCAACTTGAAAACAGAGTTTCCCCGGGCCTCAGTGCCGGCTGTCATCCGGACAGCCAAAGTCAGGAAGCTGCTTCCCTCTGACTTTAAAGTCACAGCGGCCACTTTGTACCGGATGTTCCACGAACATGGACTGATGGATAAAGAGGATGAGAAAGTTGACCGCCGCCGTTTCGAGGCGGAGCTGGCCAATGAGATTTGGCAGTCCGACGCCTTGCACGGCCCCCAGGTCGATCACAACGGCAAGCTGCGCAAGAGTTATCTGTTTGCGTTTATCGATGACTGCTCCCGCCTGATCCCCCATGCGGAGTTTTATCTTTCCGAGCGGGTCGATGATTACTGCGATGCGTTACGTAAGGCGCTTTGCAAACGGGGCCTTCCCCGGAAACTCTATGTGGATAACGGCCCTAACTTCCGCTCTCATCATCTGGCTCATATTACCGCCTCGCTGGGGATCGCGCTGGTTCACTCCCGGCCGTATAAACCAGAAGGGCGCGGTAAAATAGAACGATGGTTTAAGACGTTAAGATGCCAGTTCCTCGCTACCGTAACCGATGAGTTGAGCCTGGAGGCTCTCAATCAGCAACTTTGGGCCTGGATCGAGAATGACTATCACCAGAGAGTCCATTCTTCCACTAAAGAGGCGCCGCTTGACCGTTATCTCAAACACATCCATCTCATTCGGGAAGCCCCGAAGGACATGGAGGATTACTTCCGGCGCTGCACCAACCGCAGAGTCCATAAAGACCGGACCGTCTCTTTAAACGGCCGGCTCTTCGAAGCTCCCACCGGGCTGATCGGCAAGATCGTCTCCCTGCTTTACCACGAGCATGATCCTTCCCGGGTGGAGGTGCTCTACAACGGCTCCTCCTGCGGTTTCCTGGTCCCGCTCAATCTCAATATCAACTGCCGCATCCGCCGAGATCACTGCCGCACCGAGATCGTTCCCAAAGATAATGACAAGCAATCCGAAGAAGAAAAACCCTCTTATTACCGCAACGGACAGCTGTTTGGAGACTCTGATGACGAACTATAAGACCTACTTCGGGTTCTCCTCCGAGCCGTTCGCTCAGGATATCCCCACAGAAAAACTGTTCCTCACTCCATCTCTCAAACCCACTACCGAACGCTGTCTCTTCGCTATTAAGCTGGGAGCGGTGTGTGTGATCACCGGCGAGGTGGGAGCCGGCAAATCCACCACCCTGCGGTATATCTCCTCAACGCTGCACCCTTCCAACTACAAGCTCATTCCAGTGATCGCCTCGACCGGCTCTCCCCTGGAGGCGCTGCGGCAGATCTCCCACGCCCTCGACTCCGAAGCCAACTCCAACTCTACCGCCAGGATCATTAAAAATATCCGCTCCCTGATACTCGAGATCACCCAAAGAAAACAAACCCCGGTGCTGATCATCGATGAGGCCAACCTCCTGCGGCTGGAAGTCCTGGCCCAGATCCAGACCCTGGCTCAGTTCGACCACGACTCAAAACCCCTGCTCCCCATCATCCTCTCCGGCCAGAATAACCTGCTCGATAAGCTCATGTATCATACCTCCCGGCCCATCGCCTCCCGGGTTGTGGCCAGAAGCCATCTGGAAGGACTGGACCACACCCAAATGGGTAACTACCTCAAACACCATCTGGAGATCGCAGGCGTGAAAAATCAGCTCTTTGCCGACGAGGCCATACTCGCTATCCACCAGGGCTCAGGCGGCCTCCTCAGACGCGCCAATAACCTCGCCCGGGGCGCCCTCATCGCCGCTTCCAAAGAACAAGGAAAAATCGTCTCTGCAGAACATGTCCGTATCGCTTCTACTGAGATAATCTAACTCTGTTATGCTAATGTGATAAAAAGGATAATTTAATGTGCAATTTATGGGTTAAAATAATGTGAGAATTAACA
>CAZLBV010000081.1:0-3113 GCA_964557845.1 uncultured Eubacteriales bacterium
CAAAGGAAGGTTCACGCCAGTTATAAGTCGTCAGATAGGTTCCGCAGGCGCTGGTATTATTCTTATCGATCTTGTAGAAATCCCAATCATCAAGGGTATAGTAGTCACTCCACCATTTGAACCCGCCGTAAGAACCTACCGCCATATCGAGCTTCATGACATCATAGTACCAGCCGTAGGATCCGAAGATCTTGGTGCTGGAATCACCAAAGACGTCATAGATAAACCCAAGTCTGGGAGCGATCTTATCCATAAAGTCGAACTGAATCGGCGGATAGTCGTATTCGGGCAAATCAGAGAAGCTGGGGATATCTTCTTTCTCGGCTCTTATACCGAAGTTTACGGTCAGCTTGTTGTTGGCGAAAGTGGGTGTCCAACTGTCCTGCAGATAAAGGGCCCAGCGGGTGCTGTTAGGATTGGCAAAGGTCCCGTAAGGTCCTGCGTCTCCCCCGCGGATAGCGTAGTAGCCGTATTTTCCTCTAACAGATTCGCCTGTATCCAGGTAGGTAAATTCTCTATCCCAGCACAGGAAAACGTAGACATTCTGAGCGGTATTATCGATATCTTCTTCGATCCTTACGGCCTGCACACCTGCTTTCCAGGCGTGCTCACCGCCTAAGTTCAAATACAATGTGGTGTCGAAGTTGACGGCTATTCTGTTCCGGATATTCTTGTTTATCTGATTAAGCTCTGCGGCAGAAATGTTGCTCCATGCGCTTCCATGCTTATGGCTGTCAGGAATATCATCAAACATCAGGTTGTTGGCATAGGCATAGCCTGGAGCCTCCTTATAGAAGAAATATCTGGGAATTCCCAGAGACGGAGGCATCTGGTTGGTTTGATCACTGAAAAAATATCCGCCGCGCAGGCTGAAAAACAGATTGGAGCCAACACTGTAATCAGCACTCAAAGTACCGCTGTAGTTGGGGTAGTCAAAACCTCGTCCGGCGTAATCTGAATCCGGATTCCCGGTACCATCTCTGGCAGGCAGTGTTCCTCTGTATTTATAGAAGTTGTTAACAAAGGCTGCAGACAGCCTTAAGTCCTTTAACGGCTGAGCCGTAAATTTAAATTGGCCGTTATACCAGGTGTTATCCACAGTGTGATCGCTGGTAGGGGACGATCCAGCCGGCACCCAGTTGACTGTCCGAGTGGTATCCTGGAACACCGGTAAAAATGATCCGAAGAACCACAGACGGTCTCTGATGATGTAGCCTCCCAGGCTGAAACCAACCTCATACCGGTTGACTGCATCCCTGCCAAGAGCCGCATCCAGACCTTTTCCGGTCTCATAGTTCACATACTCAGCCTGGCTGGTATCCACCGGATTCAGGCGGAGGCTGTCTCTTTCCGTGCCGTTAAGCTTGCTTCCGGAATAAAAGCCGATCAGCTCTCCATGGAATTCGTTCCCGCCGGCGCGGGTGATAACGTTAATAACACCACCCATGGACCCGCCGTATTCGGCCTGGTAGCCGCTGGCAACAATCTGAACCTCATCCACAAATTCAAAGGCTGCAGACTGGTCTCTATTGCCCTGGTCCATATTCGTTATGTCCATTCCGTCGATGTAGTACATGTTCTCAGCGCCGCTGGCGCCGTCAACGGAAAGACCGCCTAAATAAGGCTCACTATTTACACCGGGAACTGCGGTGACCAGAGTGTCGAAGTTTCTGCCCCTGGGCAGCATCTCGAACATCTCTTTAGTCAAAGTCATGCCTTTGGTGGTGCTTTTGACATCCACCAAAGGAGATTCTCCCACAACGGTAATTTCTTCTTCGATGGCGCCCGGCGTCATTTCCACATCAACTCTTATAGTCTGATCGACCCGGACGACAATGTCTTGACGATTGACTGTACTGAATCCGGGAAGAGTAAATTTCAAGGAATATGTACCGGAAGGAAGCGCAAATAAACGAAAAACTCCATTGGTATCGGTAACCGCTGATGCCATACCTACCAGATTAGGGCTGTCTGCTTCGACCGTAACGCCCGGAAGAGGCATTCCCTGGTCATCAACAACTGTTCCCGTAATCCTTCCAGTAGGGGCTTGCGCGGTAAGCGATCCAATCAGCAAAAATATGCCGAGTAATGAGAAGAAGTAAGTTCTAAATCTAGTCAATTTCACCTCCTTAGTACCTCTTTTTGTTTTCCTTATTTAATAATAGGAGGTACTAATTATTTTTTTTGAAATCCCAGGACTGAGAAAGGATTAACTTCAGAAAGTAATTCTTCCCCAATCCAAACAAAAGATGTTCTATTATTCTACCTGCTTGATTATCACCTCCTAAACCAAATTTTTTATTTCCATAATTAACGAAAGCTAAATAATATAAACAGCCATCCAAATCTCTTATGTAGCAATTTTTATGCCAAAAAAATCATAAAAGTTAAATCTGATTTGTTTGTTTATTATCAACCATTTATATTGTCGTCAAAAGAGTAGGCCGATAATAATCTTCCATTTTATTGGATTCAATTCAAATAATTGGATGTGATTTTAATCAAATAAATCATCCATATTGAGCAAGGAGGCTTTGAAGGACTGTCCAACGTTGCATAAGACAAAAATAATATTGACGAGGTTTCTGAGTTTCAGAAAAAATCAAAAAAATGGAGAAGAGAGTACAAGTTTTATGGATTCAAGTCTTCAAGGTTAAGCGTCTTTATTTGTTCATCTGTTAGCTTTGGTGGAGTTTCCAGGAGTTTCGGATCTTCAATGAATAATTTCAAATATTCCACTGCTTTGGTTAGATAGACACCTTCCGATATCCTGTCATCCACATTTATCCTGAGACTGACACCATCTCCTGTGGAAATCTCGCCGGTTTTTTGATCAACAAAAATTTTCTTTTCAACCTTGCCGATAGCGATAAAAACGCCAATATTGCCCAATTCATAGAGATGATGATATGCGGAATGAAGCCCGATGCTCCCTAAATTGGCGAGAAATACAGAAGCCCACATAGGCATATCTTTGGTTATAAAGGACAGGACAATATTATGTTCATCCGCCCAGCGCAAAAACCAAAATAAAAAACGAATTATAAATCGCGGAAATTTAGAATAGAACTCAACCTGTTTATCCCCTTTGTTTAAAGACTCGCGGGCCCGAT
>CAZLBV010000082.1:0-12759 GCA_964557845.1 uncultured Eubacteriales bacterium
GCTTTCAGAGACACCGGATAAACTGTATTTTTCGAGGACAAGCCGAGACCTCAAGAGGATCGATGTCTGCTATGCCGATACAGCCACAGGTGATGTCAAAGTGCTGATCGAGGAACGCCTGAATACATATGTGGAGACACGGCCCCTGGGTTTTATTGACAACGGCAAAGAGCTGATCCACTGGTCCGAGCGGGATGGCTGGGGTCATTTCTACCTGTATGATGGAGAAGGAAATCTTAAAAGACAGCTCACATCAGGGCCTTTCCACTGTAGTAATATCCAAGGCGTCGATGAGAAAAACCGGGTGCTTTATTTCACAGCCAACGGCCGTGAGGAAAATATAGATCCCTATTATGAACATCTCTACCGCGTCAATCTGGACGGCAGCGGATTACAGATATTGAATAAAGACAATTTCAACCACAGAATTTCCGGGGATGATTCCCATCTCTATTTCATCGATAACTACTCCCGGGTGGACACTCTTCCTAAAGCAGTTGTACGGGATAACCGTGGCATCATCCTGCTGGAGATGGAATCTCCTGATTTAACTCTCCTTTTCGAGATGGGCTTTCAGTTTCCAGAGACCTTTAAAGTCAAAGCTGATGATGGAAAAACCGATCTCTATGGTGTCATGTACAAGCCTTTTGATTTTGATCCCGGCAAAAAGTATCCCATCATCGCCTATGTTTACCCGGGCCCCCAGACCGAGGCTGTCGATAAATCTTTCTCAGCCCGGGGTGACCGGACCTGGCGTCAGGCTCAGTTTGGATTTATCGTCATCACAGTGGGTAACCGCGGCGGCCATCCCAGCCGCTCCAAATGGTACCACAATTACGGCTACGGAAACCTAAGGGATTATGGTCTGTCCGATAAAAAAGCCGCTATCGAACAGCTAGCAGCCAGGCATCCTTTTATCGACCTCGAAAAAATCGGCATCTTCGGGCACTCCGGCGGAGGATTCATGTCCACAGCCGCCCTACTGGTCTATCCCGACTTTTTTAAAGTAGCGGTTTCCTCCTCCGGCAATCACGAAAATAACATCTACAACCGCTGGTGGAGCGAAAAACACCATGGCGTTGATGAGATAGAGGATGATGAGGGCAATATCACCTTCAAATACGATATCGAGAAGAATTCCGAAGTGGCTAAAAACCTCAAGGGACGTTTGCTGATCTGCACCGGGGATATCGACAATAACGTCCATCCGGCCAATACCATCCGTCTGGCTCATGCTCTGATCAAGGCCAATAAGCGGTTTGATTTTTTTCTGTTCCCTGGCCAGCGTCATGGCTACGGTGACATGGACGAATATTCTTTCTGGCTGCGCTCTGACTATTTCTGCAAGCACTTGATCGGGGACTATTCTCAGGAGGTGGACATCGAAGAGCTCAACCGCGAAGAAGAAAAGTCAGGAAAAAGAAGAACTCCTTAATAAGATCTTCTCATAATGCTACAGATGTCCTGGATGCAGACTCCAGATCAGAATTATCATCTTCGGCTTTTTCCAGATTCTCGTGAGTTTTGTCAAGCCCCTGATTGAGATTCTTATTAAAGGTTGATGTCATCTGAACTATTGGTTGGGGGATGATCCAGAATATTATATAATATTTCCACCCAAGAAGATGCGGAAATTTAATCGAAAAAGGAGACTGAATCCTTCATGAACCAGAAAATCACCGAACTCATCTCTTTAGAAGGAAAAACCGCCATGATCTCCGGAGCCGCCTCCGGCATAGGAAAAGGAACCGCCTTCCGTCTGGCAGAGGCTGGAGCACACATAATCCTTTTGGACATCGATGATGAAAAAGGAATCCAAGCCAAAAAACAGATCCAAGATCTGAAAAGAAAAGCGGTCTACTTCCACTGTGATGTTAGCTCAGATACTGACTGCAGGCATGTGGTTGAAGCATCAGTTAAGGAGTTTTCCAAGATCGATATCCTGTTCAATAACGCCGGAATCGCCATCAGAAAAAATGTGGTTGGCCTGACCGAACAAGAATGGGATAGGGCTCTTGATATTAATCTCAAAGGGATATACCTCCTGTCCCATTACGTCGTGCCCGTTATGATAAAAAACGGAGGAGGGAGCATCATCAACACCGGCTCGGGCTGGTCCCACAAAGGCGGACCTAATGCGGTGTCTTACTGTGCCTCTAAGGCAGGAATCCTCAACCTTACCCGTGCCATGGCCATCGATCATGGACAACACAACATCCGGGTCAACTGCGTTTGTCCCGGAGACATAGACACCCCTTTACTACACAGTGAATGTGAACAGCTGGGAGAAGATAAAAAAAAATTCATGCAGGAGGCAGCAGCCCGGCCGCTTAACCGCATCGGCACACCGGAAGATGTGGCCAATGCGGTTCTTTTTTTCGCCAGTGACCTGTCCTCTTGGGTAACCGGCGCCCATCTAATCGTGGATGGAGGAGGTTTAGCATGATAATGGAGGTTTGTACAAATGCCGGATAAAAAAAACACAGTCCATCCCTATATTCCCAATTCAGTTCCTGAGGTTAAAGCAGAGATGCTGCGTGAGCTGGGAGTTAGTGATATTGAAGAGCTTTACCAGGAAATACCCGTTCATCTGCGTTTTAAAGGAAAATTAGATATTCCGGATGGCTTACCTTCTGAGTATGAGCTTAAACGACATGTGGAGGGTATTCTTAATAAAAATCTAACCTGCCGGGACAATCTCAATTTTCTGGGTGGAGGATGCTGGCAGCATTATGTACCTGCAGTCTGCGATGAGATAAACCGCAGATCCGAATTTTTAACCGCTTATGCGGGTGAAGCCTATGAAGACCACGGACGGTTCCAGTCTTTATTTGAATATCAGAGTTTGATGGGTGAACTTCTGGACATGGATGTGGTCAATGTCCCGACCTATGACTGGTGCCAGTCTGCTGCCACCACTATACGGATGGCCTGCCGTATAACCAAACGCAACAAAGCCCTTATTTCCAGCTTTATATCTCCTGAGCGTATGTCTGCGATCAAAAATTACTGCCACCCGGTCGTTAAGATCGAAACTATCGAACATGATCTAAAAACAGGTCTCCTGGACTTAAACCGGCTAGATTCTATCCTGAAAAGGGAAACCGATATCGCCGGGGTTTATTTCGAGAATCCTAATTATTTCGGCGTCATCGAAACCCAGGGAGAAATGATCTCATCCATGATCCATGACAAGGGAGGCCTTTCCCTGGTAGGGACCGATCCCATTTCACTGGGAATATTAAAACCTCCTGCTCTATACGGCGCAGATATTGTCTGCGGAGACATCCAGCCTTTAGGGATGCACCTGAATTATGGCGGCGGACAAGGTGGTTTCATTGCTACCCGGGATGAAGAAAAATTCGTGATGGAATTCCCCTCCAGGCTGTTCGGAATCACTAAAACCAGCGTGGAAGACGAGTATGGATTTGGAGATGTGGCTTATGAACGAACCTCCTTTGACAAGCGGGAAGCGGGAAAAGAATTCGTGGGAACCCATTCCGCTCTCTGGGGAATAACCGCGGGTGTCTATCTCGCTTTAATGGGGCCGCAAGGGATGCAGGATCTGGGGCAAACCATCCTTCAAAAAAGTCTCTACACCCAAAAAACTCTCGCAAAGATCTCCGGCCTTAAAGCTCCAAAGTTCCAAAACAGCCATTTTAAAGAGTTTGTTATTGACTTCAATCAAACCGGAAAAACTGTTAAAGAGATCAACCAAGTCCTGCTTAATTATAAAATTTTCGGAGGTAAAGACTTATCTTTGGACTTCCCTGAATTGGGCCAATCCGCGCTTTACTGCATCACCGAGATCCATACCAAAGATGATATCGACCGATTGTCATCCGCCCTATCCGAATGCCTCCTGCATGATAAAAGAAGGCAGAAAGGAAACCGGGGATAAACCAATGAAGAATAAAAACAAAATACGAAAATTCCATCAGGCCAAATGGGACGAACCTGTGATCTTCGAACTCCACAAAGAAGGTGAAAGAGGCATGATCGTACAGGAAGCAGAACCGGAAATAACAGCACTCGTGGGAGACGGACTATCATCTATTCCTCAGGGGATGCAGAGGAAGAATCCTCCTGTCCTTCCTGAGATATCTCAAATGCGGGTCTTGAAACACTACCTCCGCATATCCCAGCAGTGTCTGGGCGCTGATCTGAATGTTGATATCGGACAGGGAACCTGCACCGTAAAATACAGCCCTAAGATAAACGAGATCCTGGCATCCTCTCCACAGGTCACCGAGATCCACCCCCTTCAGGATGAAAGTACAGTACAGGGCGCGCTGGAGATCGCCTATAACCTGGATCTTTTCCTCCGCGAGATCTCGGGAATGGATAGATTCTCTTTGCAGCCAGGCGGAGGAGCTGCAGCAATATTAACTATGGCTTCTATCATCCATAAGTATCACGAGCTCAAAGGGGATGCCGAAAAACGGGACGAGATCATCACCACTATCTTCTCCCACCCCTCGGATGCCGCAGCGGCCGCAGTTAAAGGATACAAAATCATCACTCTCTATCAAAATGAAGAGGGCCTTCCGGATGTGGAAGCCCTTAAGGTAGCCTTATCGGATAGGACTGCAGGCCTTCTTATCACCAATCCTGAGGATACAGGAATATTCAATCCCAAGATCGATGAGTTCACCCGGCTGGTACATGAAGCCGGAGGTTTATGCGGTTACGACCAGGCTAATGCCAATGGGATCTTAGGGATCACCCGGGCTAAAGATGCGAATTTTGATATGTGCTTTTTCAATCTGCACAAAACCTTTTCTACACCTCATGGATGCGGCGGACCGGCTCTGGGAGCTTTGGGGGTTAAAAAAGACCTGGAGAATTTTTTACCCATTCCTGTTGTGGACTTCAATGGCCTCATCTATTCACTGAACTTTGATCTTCACCATACCATCGGCAAAATAAGAAGCTTCCTGGGAGTATTTCCCGTGATGCTCAAGGCTTATGCCTGGATCATGAGCCTGGGTGCGGATGGATTAAAGGAGGCCTCTCAGATCGCTGTTTTAAATAACAACTACATCCTAAAAAATATCAAAGAGATTAAAGGCGCCTCCGCTCCTTATGCAGAGGGGAAACACCGCATCGAACAGGTACGCTACAGCTGGGAAAAACTTACCGAAGAGACCGGAGTGACCACAGAAGATATTATCTGCAGGATGGCAGATTTCGGATTTCATCTCTGGACCAGCCATCATCCCTTTATCGTCCCCGAGCCTTTCACCATCGAACCCACAGAATCCTACTCCAAACAGGAGATCGATGAATATCTGATGGCTCTGAAACTCATAGCCGAGGAAGCTTACCGCGATCCTGAGAAGGTAAAAAACGCTCCCTATAACAGTGTGGTTCACAAGATTGATACCAGTCCTCTCGATGATCCCGCGAGGTGGGCTATAACCTGGCGGGCTTATTTAAAAAAGAACTGTAACAAGTGATGGACAAAACTTTGGAAAAACCTGCAATCCTGCTTCATATCTGCTGCGCTCCGGATGCCACGGCAGTATTTGAGCGTTTGAAAGAAAAATATACTGTAACCGGTTTCTTTCATAATCCCAATATTCACCCTGAAGAAGAATACAGAAAGCGCCTCAAGGACGCCGTATGTGTTGCGAAAACCATGAATTTTCCCTTGGAAGTCCCTCCCTATGAGCCTCAAGAGTGGTTTGATGCGGTTAAGGGGCTGGAACAAGAACCGGAGCAGGGAGAAAGATGCAAAGTCTGTTTTAAGTTCAACCTACGGGCGGCCGCCAAAAAAGCTTACCAGAGCGGAATCCCTTATTTTACCACTACCCTGACTATCTCCCCCCATAAAATAGCGGCCGATATCTTTGCGGCCGGAGAGGAAGCTGCTGCAGAATTCGGACCGGAATTTAAAGCTTTCGATTTTAAAAAGAAAGACGGGTTTAAACGCAGCCTCATCCTTTCACGTGAAATGCACCTTTACCGGCAGAATTACTGCGGCTGCTTATTTTCCCTAAGAGATAGAAAAAATGCCTGAACTACCCGAAGTCGAAACCATAAGAAGAGTGCTTGCTGATACTATAACAGGGAGCAAGATCACGAACGTATTTTTGAAAAAAACAAGAATGATAAGAAATCAATCTGTCCTTTTCCTTAAAAAAGGATTAACAGACAGAAAGATCCTAAAGCTCGACAGGCGGGGCAAGTATCTTATCTTCCGGCTTGATGACAAAACCTTCTTGGTTCATCTTGGGATGAGTGGCCAGATCATCCGTGTCTTAGATAATGATTTCAGTAAAAATATTTCCTGCACCCTTCCAGATAAACACACCCATCTTATCCTTTGGTTCAGCAGCGGTACAGTGCTCTATTTTCGTGACCCAAGAATGTTCGGCCGCTATATCTTATCAAATCCTGTTGATGAATCCAGATTGTTTTCTAACTTAGGGCCAGAACCTTTAGATCCACTATTTACTCCTTCAAGACTCTATCAAGATCTCCGGGGAAAAACTGCATCTATAAAAGCACTGCTGCTTAATCAAAAGATCGTAGCCGGATTGGGAAATATCTATGTGGATGAATCCCTCTTTCGGGCGGGAATCCATCCGGCAACTCCAGGAGGCCGGATATCAAAAAAGCAAGCAGAGAGATTATTCGAATCTATAAAAACAGTAATAACAGAAGCAGTTAATGCCGGCGGCACCAGTATTTCAGATTTCCAAGATCCTGAGCAAAGGACAGGAAATTACCAGCACCATCTTCATGTCTACGGAAGAAAAGACCAAGCATGCCTTCACTGCGGAACCCCCATAATCAAAGAAACCTTAGCCCAAAGAGGTACTCATTGGTGTCCCCAATGCCAAAAACATTACTAGCCTGAACTATTCATAAAAAATGCCGATGGTGATGAGTAAGCCAGGATATACAACCAGAATAATTCCGGTCATTCCTCTTTTTCTTCAACAGTCTCCTTTTCCATTTTAATAATCCTATCTAATGCCTCCGGCGGATTAAATCCTTGTTCCGGTCCGAATGGGAAAAACTGAACTCCGTTCTGATACTTGTAATCATTATCCTCTGAGGAAGATGCCCAAACAACCTTTCCCCTAAGAGTAAAAGGATCATCTAATTCCGGAAGATAGAGCTTTAAAACCACTTCTTTATCAATCTTAAGCGGTTTTTCATCATAAAAACGGATTCCGCCACGGCTTATTTCAACCACCGGATATTTCTCGTCATATGCCTTTTTGAAGAAAACTCCCTTTTTTAATGAATAGGATACAAATGCATCTTTAAGTTTAAACCGCTCGTTTATTCGTCTTTCATCTGTTTTATTTTTCATAAAGCCCCCTTAGATAAATTTATTTGCCCATTTCTCAAAGCCCTTTCTTTTAATTCATAATTATTATTACGCAATAAATAGGGATAAGTCAAACAACCTTTATTAAATGCATCTTGGGATGTTTGACAAGAGCCTTACCTCCCTATATGCAGCTTCCTAATAAAGTCTATCCTGCAGCTGCACTCTTTCTGTTCCACCTTAAAGTTGGTATTATACTATCCCTGTGTTTTCTGGTTCCTGTTGTGGCAATTCTTTTTGGTCTCTTGGATTTTGTTCAACTTTCCCTATCTGTATTCAGAAAAAAACTTTGGATGCTCTGGCCCGTGGAACTGTTATTTCACATCATTTGTAGTTTTCTGAAAATAGAAATTGATTCCCTTGGTTTCACCTTCTCCCACCACCACAGCCTGAGCATTAAAAGGAATTTCAATTTTGGGTGTCACACTTATAAATTTTTCGCCCCAGGTAACATCAGGGTAAAAGAAGAGAAAAATCTCATCATCGATCAGTAAGGCCAGAAAAACACAATAATTTCCCGGCCTTAAACCTGCCAGTTTATACCTGCCTGTTATGGGATAAGAATCATCCCCATAGGTAGAAATTTTGGCCAGATAACCCTCTTCATCAAAAGCAAACAGCAAATATGCGGCATCTTTGAGCGGTAGTTTAGTGTTTTTATCATAGATCATCCCTATTATCGAGCCATTAACTATACTCATCTTTAGATCATCCAGTTTTCTGACCGCTTTTGGCACCAGATTTAAAGACTGACTGTTTGGATCACTATAACTTTGACCATTAAAATAAAAAGTCCTCGCGAGAAAATCTTGTGACGGCTGCCAGTTCGAATAAACACTGACTGCAGCCAGTTTATAATTTCCGCCCAATAAACCGACCTGATAACCACCGGTAAAGGTATTATATCCATTGGTAACACACCCTCCTGTATCAGCATCAAATATAAAAAGAAAAATATTGTGATCATCTTCAACCAAACGATGGCCGATATTATCTGTCAAAAATCCCTGAATATAACCGGGATAATCTAGAATAAAATTTATTCCTGTCCTTGTATCAGGCTCTTTAACCATTACAAAGGCGGCTTTTTCAAAACTCTGTGCGTTTTTGTACCATTTATTTACAAAATTACCATTTCCATAATATCTACAATGAAGTTTAAACTTGCCGCTGTGCAGTCCCTCGATCTTATAAAAACCATTTTCATCAGTTTTCGTATAATTGACGCTGCTGTAGCTGTAATCTTCTCCATAGGCATATATATAACAATCACGAAGCGCGGTCCCATCTTCACCTTTAATCTGGCCGGATATGGCACCCTTTCCCTTTTTCTCACTGGGTCTGAGGACAAAGTTTATTCCGCTAGTATCCTTCAATTCTTTAACAAATACCAACTTAGCTTTTTTCCAATCATCTGAATTTCGGTAATACTTGCCCTCATAACCAGAAGCCTGTGCCCATAAATAATATTTCCCAGGAAGATGTCAAGGGTTTGTAAAAAGATTGTTAAGATTTATTCCAGCTTGAAAATAGATATGCCTGCTGAAAGCTGTTCCTTCAGGGTCTAAAGGAGAAGGTGATCTTAAATACGCCCCGTTCTCCAGCAGGAAGAAACCGGCTGGTCGGATCCCACCTTCTCTCCCAACTTTTGTTATAGACAAGGTAGATAAAATTACCCGGTGTTACTTCCCAGCGGATCCGGGCATTCCAGCCAAGGAGTTTAGAGACGCTGTCGTACTGAATATAGTTCATAAAACCAAGATCAGGGGAGAAATAAAAATCGAGTTTCAATTGAAAAACATTTTCCTGGAATTCCCCCTCTGGGAGGTTTCCCCGCACTAGATTAAGATCAAATGAGAGGTCAAGGTTCCCCCGGAACCGGTAGGTTAAACCGGCATTAAAATCATTATAATTGCCGGAATAGAATCCTCCCATGGTGTAATTTAGGTTAAGAGAGAGAGGCCGGTGGGAGGCGGAGTTAAATCCCAGGCGGCAGTGGGTGAAATCATACGGACCGGCTTTTAAGATCACTTCTTCGGCAACTTCAAAATCATACGGGAGAACATCATGATTGATCACCAGGTTAACATCTACCCTTTCGCCGCTTTCGGTCCCGAAACTTAGCGGTTCAAAGGTTATCCGGCTGGTTTCCAATCCTCCTCCCAGCTTCCAGTAGAAATCTCCACTGGTTGAAAAGAAGAATTGGCGGACCAGTTCACCCAGGAATCCCTTGGTAGGCCTTGGGTTGTATGATGCCCTCAGGAAAAAGGTTTGAATTCCCTGCCTCATCATATAACCTAATCCAGGATCAAGAGCCTCCCCATAATAGGCATAAGTAGACTCCACTCTTATCAGGTCATTAGGATAATCGGCTCTGAAGCCAAAGCCTTGGTGTTTTCCTTCCTTATCATTCCAGTTATAGGCCATCCATGCTGCCAGCATCAAGTTCTTGCTGCCGGCAAATCGTGAGGTAGAATAGTTGAAATCCACACCAAGCAGAGTATTCCTGGCGCCAGTTGGGCTGCCGTTTGTCAAGATGAGACCGATCTTGCTTTCGGCGAATATATCCTGTGTCAGCCGGCCTGCAAAAAAGTTGCTCTTGGGCAGTTCGTCATATGCATCTGTTTGAACATCCATAACAGCCAGGTTTGTCCTGCCTACTTTTCCATAAAGCTTGGTCCCAAAGATTATTGGCACCTGATTTCCTTGGAAAAGACCTATCCTGCGACTGAAGAAGGGAATAAAACTGATGCTGGAGCTGAAATTAAATGTTTCCGACCCTTCGAGAAAAAACATCCTCTTTTCCGGAAAGAAAAGCGGAAATCGGGTAAGATTTATCCTACGTTCATCCACTTCAGTCTCGGCAAAATCCGTGTTGTAGCTGAAAGCCCCTACCAAATTTGGAGTGAAGTTTTTATAGAGATCGAATCCGCCTTGGGTTTCCCAATGATACCCCTTCCCTCCATTTGGCTCTTTATCAGCGCTGGCCAAACCATAAGGCCTGAAAGTAAGACCCAAACCTTGCTTTATGCCGGTTATCCCCTCAAGCTCAGCGGCAACCATAGGACTGTTGAACCTGCTGTCCCGGGTGAATCCGGAAAGACGCACGGTTTCGAGTTTTCTGGCAATATATCTTTCCAGGTTGAATCCCCAAGAGGAGATATCCGGATTAAAAGAAATCGTTTTGAAGGGAATCTTAATCTCTGTACTCCAGCCATCATCAAGAATCTTGCTTTTAGCTTCCCAGATACCGTCCCAGTTCAGGCTGGCATCACCTCCGGAAACAAGGCCTTCGCTTCTAGCACCACGGGCATTGACATAGAACACATAGGCTGTTCTTTTATCAAGGAAGGGATCGATGAGGATCCTAACAACATCATCACTGGTGCTGACGGTTGGCCTCCCCATCCCCCACATTCCCCTACTGCTCCCCGCCTGGTCGTGGGCCAGGGAATTGGCAGAGATCTTTTCGGGCTCGCTGTCATAACAATAAACACCAATATAAAGATTCTGTTCATCATAAATGATCAGCAGCTTGGTTCCCTCGGAAGGGTGGGCTCCGGGAGTCGGTTCGACCATTCGAAAATCAGTGAAGAACTCAGCCTGATTCCATGCCTGATCCGAAAGGACTCCATCGATCCTGGGTGGGGTTTCACACCTGGTCGCCTGAACGGAAATTCCTTCAGCTTTGGGAAAAAAAGTCAGATTGAAAAAGAATAAAAGTAAGGCAGTTAATGTCAAGAATATCTTTCGTATGGACATGATCTCGCTTGTTGTCTTATTTTCGGGGAAAAAATCAATTTGATTTAAAAAACTTAAAAAGTAAATATAATACCTTTTTCCCATATATCTGACAAGACTATTTTCCTTTTAGAATTATGTGCCTTCTGGAAATTGATCTATGTTCCTTATACAATAGTACTTGCGAGGAGTTTTGATAAATGAAAAAAAATAAATTGTCTATTTTTATTTTCTTAATAAGCTTCTTATTTTTTAAATCATTGATTTCCGGAGAGGCTAACAAACCTATGAAAATCTACGGTCAATTCAATATCAAAGCCAATATGATCTTTTTCTACTATAAAGACCTGGATAGGGCAGTTGAATTCTATGAAAAGATTCTGGGGCTGCCTGAGGTTTTAGATTATGGATTTGCCAAAGCGTTTCAGCTGTCTTTAACTTCATATGTTTGCCTGGTCGATGAAACTAAGGGAATGCACCGGGCGTCTGAACCTAAAACAGTCACCCTCTCCATCATTACCAAGGAAGTAGATGAATGGTACCAATACCTTAAGAAAAAGGGAGTAAAGATTCATTCTCCGCTGAGTGAATCATCCCGGCTGCCGATAAAAGGATTTGTTGCCCTTGACAATGAAGGGTATTATTTGGAATTTGAATCCTTTAAAGAGCACGAGCAGAATCAAAAAATACTCGCTTACTTAAAAAATACTCCATCTTTATATCCTGTTGAAGCAGAGGAAAATATCCGTCCCCAAGAATTGGGGATCCAAGGATCTATTTTCTGGCTGTACTACCAGGATCTAAAAGAAGCCCAGAATTTTTATGAAACAACCCTCAAGCTTGAATTCTTAGTCAACCAGGGTTTTGCCCAAATATATGCCTCTTCAGTTTCAGGATTTATAGGCCCGGTGGATGGCAGCCGGGGGCTGCATCCATTTACAGAGAAGAAAGCTGTAAACATAGGATTTATTACTGACCAGATAGAGCAGTGGTATGAATATCTTGTTGATAAAGGCCTGAAAATAAAAAGACCGTTAGATGAAACAGTGCAAGGCCGAGTAAGGGCTTTTGTCGTCTTCGACACAGCCGACTACTACTTTGAATTTGACTGTTTTAATCCTCATCCCGACAACCAACGTTTATTTTTAAGCTTTGAAAAAGGCCATTGATTTTTTGTCTCGAAAAATAAAAAATATGCACATGGATCCTATCTCCTCTTATTATTAGGAAGTTATAAATGACAAAAACACTGATCGGATTGGGCTTGATCTTACTCATTTGGCTTATAAACGGAATCTATATCATTCAGGGAATAAAAAATAAAGTTCGCAGCGAGGTGTATATGCATTGTGGGCTGGGCCTGTTTTTCAGCCTGGCCGTTATTCTTAGCGTCTGGGGAAAACTAAAATTTCTCTGGTCGGCGCATTACGACTGGCTGGCAACAATCGGACTTATCCTTTATTTGCCTGCATTCATCCTCGTTATGGCTTCCTTGGTTAGCTTAAAACATCAGGGTAAATCCAGGGGAACGGATATGACCGCTACCACAGTTATGATACGGAGCGGAATCTACCGGCTTATCCGGCAGCCAATGACTTTGGGACTGGCCATCTGGTCAATCGGGTTAATTCTTATTCTTCAGTCTCTAGCTGCTCTGACAATCGGCTTGCTTG
>CAZLBV010000083.1:0-3092 GCA_964557845.1 uncultured Eubacteriales bacterium
TATTATATTTGTAAAAGGAAGCTAGAAATCTTTGGCAGAAGAAATTATTTCACAATTAAACAATCTCCCCACTCCCACTCTCTATAACATCCTTCTTAATCATATACATGAAGCGATCTATTTTGTCGACCGTCAAAGGACGATTACCTTCTGGAATCATGGGGCTGAAATAATCACCGGATATAATCGTTCCGAGATGCAAGGACGCCGCTGCCCTTCAAATATAGTTATTCAAATGAGCAACCAAAACATGCTGGTCTGTCGTGACGACTGTCCTATGATCAAAACCATGCAGGATGGCAATATAAGAGATCTAACAGCATTTTTACAACATAAAGCCGGACACAGGATTCCTGTTACTATGCATACTTTTCCGATCAGAAATGCTGAAAAAAACATTAGTGGAGCAGCCGCTCTTTTTTCAGAAACAATCCCAAAGGTCACAATCCCACAGAAGTCTCCTGATCTGGAAAGATTGGATATGATGGATCCCCTCACTGGATTAGGTAATAAAACTTACATTGATATGCAATTGAAATCTAGATTTGCCGAGATGAAAAAATACTCTTTTCCTTTTGGCATACTCCTTGTAGATATTGATAATTTTAAAAACTTTAATGAAGTACATGGTTGTGATACCGGTGATAGAATCATCAAATCGGTCGGACAGACCCTTTATAATAACATCCGTTTTTTTGATACAATCGGACGTTGGAAGGAAGACAAATTCATTATAATCATTTTAAATATCACCGAAACCAAATTGGATGTAGTGGCCCATAAACTCCGATTATTGGTATCCCAATCTCAAATACAAGAAGGCACCCAGCTCATTGGGGTCACCGTTTCAATCGGGGCGACTCTTGCCCGGCCGCTGGATAAACCCGATTCAATTATTTTTCGAGCAGAAAGATTAACCAAACACAGCAAATGGTTAGGTAAAAACCGGGTCAGTACTAAAATCAAAGAAGATACTTTTAAATATTAAGAATTAAGCTTTCTTTTCTCATTCAAAAAGTTTGTAAATTTATTTAACAATGTACCATTACCGCACATAATTAATATAAAATTATTTTCCCCCTAAATTTTTTCTTTTCCGATTAAGAAATTCATTCGACTCTGTCGAATGGAATCATATTATCTGTATAATTTCTCTTGTCCTTCTTATTTTTGATCTTGGCACAATTTTTGCTGTAAATATAAATGGAGGATCCAATGGAACAAAGGATTTTCAATAATTGTTATAAATGCATCGGTATTACTCCCTGCACAATCAACCACAAAGGCGAAATAATCTGTGAATTCTGTCACACTAGATTGAATAATAAAAAAATAATTTATTCTCCTTCTGATTCGGGCATCAAAATTCAGGAAAAATCATTTTTCTAAGGATTCTCCTAATATACTCATTCTATCCTCCCCTTCTTAGCTCGCTCACATAAAAAGAGCGAGCTCTATTCTTAATCAGTCCACTTTTAATCTTTAAATGACACGATTTATATATGCGCTTGAAAAATTAAACATCTTAAATTAGGATTGTCTTGGTTATCTATTCTGAATAAATTTGTGAGGGTCAAATGAAAAAAACATTTCTTTTAATGTTTATATTATCTGCAGCATGCCTATTGATATTAACGCCTGGATGCAAGAAAAAAGAATCCGAAAAATCACTTATAACGACTGAATCTGTCCCTGAGGGTGAACTAAAAATTACTTATGTCTCACCAAAAGGAGAAACACAAGCCGTCCATGAGTCCGAATCGGTCATCGCAGTTTTTGACCACCCCATGATACCGCTTGAGGAACTATCAGACAGTAAACCTGAATCTCTTATTAAATTTCAGCCTTCCTTTTCTGGAAAATTCCGGTGGCTAAATCCCAAAACGCTCAGCTTCTCCCCAGATAATCCCTTTCCTTATGCCAGTAAAATCACTGCTCTCATTCCTGCAGGAACAAAGTCTTTTGATAATTATGAATTAAAAAAAGACTACACCTGGTCATTCACAACTATCCACCCCCGATTGATCAATCACTTCCCCCGGGACAAGCAGCAATGGCTGGGGCTCGATACGGAAGTATTGCTTGTGTTCAACCAGCCGATAGATCCAGGGGATATTAAGGAATTTGTATCTTTTATTCGTCTAGACAGCAATAATAATGAATATACCGTTAAATTCAATCTGGAACATCCCAATGCCGGCCAACTAGAAAAAAGCCGGATCAAAGCCTCTTCGGAAGAGATCATCCTTTTAAAATCCGATTCTCCCCTACAACCGGAATCTTCCTATTTCGTTGAGTTAAAACAGGGCCTGTTGGGAAAACAAGGCAATCTAGGCATGGAAAAAAGCAGGATTTTCCAATTTAAAACATTCAACAAGTTTGAATTTGAGGCACTCGATATCCCGCCAGATTTTTCTCCTCAAGATTCCCTAAAATTAAAATTCACCAATCCCGTTACTTATAAGGAGCTGGTCAGCAAAATAGCTTTCACTCCTCCCGTACAAATACCGGATTATTATTTCCGTTGGGAACAGGGAGAATCTACGCTCTGGCTTCATCTCGCTTTTGAACCCGAGACAGAATACACATTAAAAATCCCGGAAAACTTAGTAGACGAATTCAATAATAAAATTGAAAAAGAGCATAGCTTAGAGTTCAAGACTGCCTCTTACCCTCCTTATATCTCTATGACCACCGGCCATGGAATCTTAGAATCTTATGGAGATTTGAAATACCCCATTTATGCCGTGAACACAGAGAAAATCAGCATCCGTGCGGCAAATATAAAAAAAGATCAATTGATCCCCTTGCTCAACCGGGAAAAAATTTTTTGGTCCAGTGAAGAACTCTCTATAGATGATCTATTCAAGCACAGAAAGACCATAGAGCTTAATTTATCAAGAAATAAGAGGGAAATATTCCCCCTGGATCTTAAAGATTATCTACCCTTAAACCAAGGTTTACTTTTAATCGAACTTGACACCCTGCTGGAAGATAAATGGAGCCGATTCCCTAAAGTCATGCTCCAAATCACCAATATCGGGATTTCAGTTAAATTTTCCCCAGAAAATAATCTAATCTGGGTGACCGAG
>CAZLBV010000084.1:0-3431 GCA_964557845.1 uncultured Eubacteriales bacterium
GCGGCATCCTGATAAGAGAGCTTTAATAATCTTGCCAATCCATAAACCAGCCAGAAAATCAGATTTGTCTGGATGAAAAGGGGAATGGCGATCCAGAGGATGGTTAAAGGATTTGAGAGTATTGTTTCTCCTTTAAAAGAAAATAGAAGTACAAGAGTTATCAAAAGAGCGGTGATGGTTACAGGGGTGAGCAAATGCAGGAATTTGGTATTGAACCACTCCGCCCCTTTCTTAGCAATGATCAATTTCCGGGAGACGTATCCAGCCACCAGGGGCAATGCCACATAAATACCAATAGAGAGAAGGAGAGCTTTCCAGGGCACGGGGAGGCGGCCGATGCCTAAGAGGAATCCGCCCAGCGGTCCGTAGAGAAAAAGCATGGTCAGGGAGTTGATGGCGACCATGACCAGTGTGTGGCCGTCATTGCCTTTGGCCAGATAACCCCAGACCAAAACCATGGCTGTGCAGGGAGCGATGCCCAGTAGGATACAGCCCGCCAGATAACTGCGCCATAAAGGAACAGCCAGCATCTTGACGCCATCGATAAGAACCACAGTGCCGGCTCCGTGTTCTGCTCCCACAGCAAGATCCATCCCTAACGGCATCTTTACATAATCGAGAGCTTCAGCTCCAATTAAAGTTTTGAATAAAACTCCCAGAAAAAATAAAGCAATGGCATACATGGTGAAAGGTTTTATGGCCCAGTTAACAAAAAGGGTCAGGCTGACCGGTTTAACGTTCTTGCCGGCCTTTAGTACCTCAGTGAAGTCGATCTTCACCATAATGGGGTACATCATGAAAAAGAGACAGACTGCTATGGGGATGGAAACCACCGGTGCTTTATTGATATAGATGGCCAGTCCATCCAGGAATGTTGCAGCCTTGGGAGCGACTTTTCCCAGTACGATCCCGATTGCTATACAAAGAATAACCCAGACACTTAGATACCTTTCAAATAAACTCAAGCCTTTGGGTTGTTTGATTATACAAGCTTTATCTTCCACTTTGTTACCTTCGTGTAACTTCAATTAGAAATCAGATTTTATGCAGAAGTTATGAAGTGAAGACATGATTTACACCTTTAATTCTTACAGGTATTCATAAAATGAGCTTTTTGATTTCTTCGGAGCTTAAGACCTTTCCGACACTCTTGACTTCATTATCAACCGCCAGTGCGGGAGTGATCATTACTCCGAACTTCATGATCTCATTGATATCCGTGACTTTGATAATTTCGTACTCAATATCCAATTCAGCCGCGGCTTTTTCAGCATTTTCCGTAAGTTTTTTGCATTTGGCACAGCCTTTTCCTAAAATATAGATTTTAGTCATTTTTAACTCCTTGAATCAGCCTTAATTCTTCACAAAAAATGTTTATGTTTAAAAAAATGTTCCATATACCAAACCACTGATAGTTGAAAGCAGAATAACCAGAGAGACAAAAACGATGGTCTTTTTTGTTCCCATCACACTGCGTATAACCAGCATGTTGGGGAGGCTCAAAGCTGGGCCTGAAAGGAGCAGCGCTAGTGCTGGTCCCTGTCCCATGCCGCTTCCAATGAGACCTTGAAGAATGGGAACTTCCGTCAGAGTGGCAAAATACATGAATGCCCCGGCAATCGAAGCGAACAGATTGGACCAAAGAGAATTTCCTCCCACGGCCGAGCTTACCCAGGTAGATGGTATCAAACCTTCATGACCGGGCCTTCCCAGTAAAATACCGGCTATCAGCACTCCAAAAAAGAGGAGCGGCAGTATCTGTTTGGTAAATCCCCAGGTGGAGTTGAACCAGTCTCCCAGTTCGCCTGTATCTGTGCTCGTTATGATTGATAAACCTAAAATGCCGGCCGCAAAAGCAAGCACCGGGAACTGGGGAAAAACCAGGGCAAGCATCACAGCCGGCAGGAAGGCTGCAGCGGCCTTCCGCCATCTGAGATGAAACCAAACCACCAGGATCACTGCTAAGCCAAGAGTGAAAAAAGCGGTTATCAACCATTTTGAGCTGTAGATAAGATTCCAGAATCCTGAGGGATCATCCGGTTTTCCCCAGTTAGCAAAGACTAAAATTCCGATCATAGAGGCAAAATAGAGTGAGTTTTGCCAAAGCGGGCGAGTGACCTCAGGTTCTGGTACAGCCATTTGAGCATTGGCTTTTTTGACTTCCTCTTTGCGGAAGATGAAATGCATCAAAAGTCCGATGACTATGCTGAAAACAATGGCTCCCAAGGCGCGGGCGATTCCCAGTCCCATACCCAGAACTCTGGCGGTTAAAATGATAGCCAGCACATTGATCGCCGGTCCTGAATAGAGAAAAGTTGAAGCCGGCCCTAAACCCGCTCCCATCTTGTATATTCCCGCAAAAAGGGGAAGGACTGTGCAGGAACAAACGGCTAAAATAGAGCCTGATACTGAGGCTACCCCATAAGCCAGAACCTTTTTGGCTTTGGCCCCAAAGTATTTCATCACCGATGCCTGGCTGACAAAAACCGCAATCGCCCCGGCTATAAAGAAGGCAGGAATAAGGCAGGTTAAAACATGTTCCTGAGCATACCATTTTGCCAGATGAAGAGATTCCATGAGGGCATTTTGGAAACGGGGGAGGTTTAAAGGAAGATAATAAATCCCTAAAAACACGGAGATAATCATAAGAAGTGGTTTCCATTCATTTTTCCAGTCCGTCTGACTCATGTTTTCTATCTCTCTTTAAAAATTTTATTTTGCATTATTTGCCAAATGACCAAATGAAATTTAAAAAAATTATTGGATCGCGTCTATGCGGTCCTGTGCTTGCTCTTTAAGTACGGCCTCGACACAATCAAGAAAATTGAGGGCACAGCGCATACGTAAGCGATAAAACACTTGTTTTCCTTTTTTATCAATAGTGACCAATCCGGCGTTTTTTAAGACCGATAAATGTTTTGATACAGTTGAGATATCCAGGCCCACCATTTCAGTTAGCTCGTACACGCAGTATGATTTTTCAGACAGTTCTTCAAGCATAAATAACCGTACGGGATGAGCTAGCGCCTTTAAAATAGCGGCTCGTGTTTCGCAGCGATCTCTTTTCTTTTTATCCATTATCATTTTTATATTTGGCATAATAACCAAATAAATAAATAATGTCAAGCGGCTAAAAAAAATAATCCATTCTTTTTTCAGTTTTGCTGCTTTTATCAGCTAAGCTGAGTTTCCATGAAACCGGCGGGTAGAGCTTGTAATAAGATAGAGGGTTACAAAAAAACGTCAAAAGGTTTTTCTATTTTCTAGGATCTCCGAACCATCTATTTTTTGACGGGTCCGATCCAGCCTTTGACGCTGTATGTTTCAACGGTACTTGCGGGATATCCCGGCGGATCCTCATAGTCCTCCCGTTGGACGTCATCCGCGGCAAGGGGCAGAGTGAGCTCCAGTTCGCCACCCTTAGCCACGGC
>CAZLBV010000085.1:0-3695 GCA_964557845.1 uncultured Eubacteriales bacterium
AAAAACCAGAAAAAAAAGAATTATGTTTTGGACGTCATTGGCTGCCCTTACTATTGCCGCCGCGACTGTCCTCTTTTTGCTCTTTAGAGTGAAACCCAAATCACCGTTTGAATTCGAGACCATTCCTCTGACTTTCGATTCCGGACTCACCGGCACGCCTACGGTCTCTGCCGACGGAAGCCTCATGGCCTATACCTCCGACCGGGAAGGAAGCCGGACTCTTGACATTTGGGTCCAGCAGGTATCCGGAGGAGAGCCGCTCCGGCGAACCGATTATCCGGCCGACGACTGGTTCCCCTCATTATCCCCGGATGGTTCCAAAATCGTCTTCCGCTCCGAAAGAGACGGAGGCGGGGTTTACATTATCGATACCCTGGGTGGAAAAGAGCGAAAGCTTGTCGACGGAGGATACTGGCCCCGGTTTTCACCGGATGGGACTCTGATTTCTTATGTCACCATTGCAGCCTCAACAGAATCGGAATTGAACAAGATGTTTCTGATCTCTTCCAAAGGAGGACAGCCGAGCCCCCTTTGTCCTGAATTCTCGATCCATTTCTGCCGTCAAGGGGCAACACCAGTATGGTCTCCCGATGGGCAATATCTGATATTCTGTGGACAGCACCTTGATGATCCATCATCTACGGATTGGTGGGTAGCACCTGCTGCGGGAGGGGAACCTGTAAAGACCCATGCTCTGGAAAACCTGGCTCTAACTTCGATTGTTCAGTGGCCAACCGCCTGGATAGCAGACTTCGTCGTTTTTATTTCAGGAACAACCCTGGAAGGGATTAATATTTTCCGGGCTCCCATCGAATCACGGAACTGGACGATTCAAGGACCCGCCGAACCCCTGACAACCGGGCCAGGCATGAAACTTTTTGTTTCAGTTGCAAACGACAACCATTTTTTTTTCACTGACATGAGAATTTATTTTGATGTGTGGGGAATTTCGGCCAAACCGGATGAGGGCATTTTTTTATCAGATCCCCAAAAATTGACATCAGACCGAATGCAAAAGTTTGATCCATCAATCACTCATGACGGTACAAACATAGCCTATTCGGCTTTCGGTGGAGTCCAGACAGCCAAATATGAGCTCAGAATGAGAAACCTTACCACCGGACAGGAATCGACGATTCCAACCCAAGCAAATACTTTCAGCTTTATTCCGCGGTTTAATCCGGATGGATCCCTTATCACCTACCGCGATTTCATTTCTAACCACTGGGGTTCTTTTGTTTTCCCGATAGGAAGTGGATCCCGAAGTGAGATCTGTGATTCCTGCTTCATCCTCGATTTTTATCCTGACAAGGATTCTGCCTTGGTACAGGTCGATTCTAATAAGCTGGAAAAAATGAACCTCCGGGACAAGGAAATGTCGACGATTTTAGCTATTGAAATGGGTTCGATCACAGATGCAAGCCTTTGCCCTGATGGACAATGGATTTCTTATCTCACTATGGAACCAGACGGCCGGGCTGCGATATGGATCGCTCCCCTAAAAGAATCCCCAGTTCCCTCTGACAAAAAGACCTTGATCATAGAAGATAACCATTATCTCAGCCGGCCCGACTGGTCTCTAAACGGAAGCTATCTTTATTTCCTGGCCCAAAAGAAAGATCATTTTTCTATTTTTGCGCAGAAGCTCAACCCCCTTACAAAGGAACCTCTAGGTGAAGCACAGGAGGTTTATTTCTCTCCAGACACCAAGTTCCATTTGAATTTTCCTTTAGGAAATGGAACGATCGGTGTGGCGGCAGATAAAATCATCTTCCATGTGTGTGAAATGGCCGGGAATATTTTTCTTGCCCGTCCCAAATCGCACTGAATAAACAAACTGAAATTACGTTTCATTAAATCACAATTTTCACTCCATCTTCCCCTTCTTCGATCTGCGCGCCGCTGAATTCCGCCTGAAAACCTTCTGCCAATACTTTAATTTTACCATCATTTTTTTCAATAACAGGTTTTTCTTTTATCCCTGAAATTTTAAATTTTATAACCCCTGTGGATCCATTATTCTCGGTAATACTCATTAAATTCCGAACCATGACAGAGCCTTTTTCATTCCGGAGCATCACTAATGAATAATGAAGTAATTCCTTGTCAGATAGAGCTTCGGTTCTGTCTGCAAAAAACATCAGCAGTCTCAGTGGCTCTTCTGATGCAGTGATTTGAATCTTATACCCGGGAAGAGAATTGAATTCCTGTTGTAGTTTTTGCACAGTAGATGTCCGGTTCTTAACATCATTTTTAGCTTCGCTGTAAAATAATTCCTGCTCTTCCTTGGAGAACACACAATCTCCATCAGATGTATGTGCCATTCTTCCCAGCAGCTCATGTAAATACTGAGCCTCCCCTGATTCCATCCTGTTTTTCCAGTCGGGCTCCAGCCTATCCAGGATAACAGCTGACCATCGACCCAAGAGATATCCCAGGTGCCGGATAGCCGCAGGAGCAAAACCGGGATCCACAGGAATTTGAGCCTGGTCACTGCCCCTGATTGTTTTTTCTATGTAATCTGCCAAACCTTCGAAACGCTGCAGTTCTCCTTCAGGCCCAGATAATTTTATTATTTTCATATATTTATATTATTTCTCCACATAAACCGTTCCCTATCTGATCTATGGTTCGGGGAGAAATCTGTGCCAAATCTTTTTCAAGAATGAACCATTCTCTAAATTTATTTCCGATTTTGAACAAAAGTTGTCGGTAAGCAGACAGAAAGATCGACAAGAAAAAATGCCTTTAAGGGGATTAACTGAGTGGCCCTGCCTTCATGTTGAAATGGCACAGGCTTTGCGTACCCTTTGTTACATGAAATACCTGAAAAGGTAGAATGATAGAAAAAGCGCTTGTAACGGCGTCATCAAAACCCATCATCCTTTATCCATTCCCTTATTCGTTCTTCAATTTCATCACGTACCTGGCGGAATTTTTGCAGTTTTTCTTCCTCTGTACCTTCAAAAGCTGCAGGATCCTCAAAATTCCAATGAATCCTTTTTCCAATACCTGGAAATGTAGAAGGGCATTCTTTCTCAGCTACATCGCACACAGTAATCAAGAATCCAAAGTGCATTTTCCCGAAGAATTCGCTGAGACTTTTTGAACAGTGACCGTCCAGGCTTATCCCTATCTCACTCATGACTTTGTTGGTATAAGGATGAATTTCTTTTGCTCTAAGCCCGGCACTGTAGGCCTCAAATCTTTCTCCTCCGTATTTACGGAGAAACGCTTCAGCCATTTGGCTGCGGGTGGTATTCCCTGTGCATAAAAAAAGCACCTTGGTTTTACTCATTATAATCACCTGTTTTCTGAGACGGATTTTTATTTGGGCTCTCAAAGGATAATGTTTTGATGATTTTGTTCCTTCTGTTTTTTTCTGCAGTTCCTTATTGGATTCATCAAGGTCATCAAATTATATTATCTCTATTAAAATAACCAATTTAAGTTAATTTTAAATTAATATTTGCTTAAGAAATTGTTATTTATGCAGTTTTTTCATTTCCAGAATTGACATAGTTTTTAATGAAACATTGGTGAATGAGTATGCTGTCAATTTATTATTTTTTGCACACAACATCTGCCCACAGCTCAAGAAGATCCCCCAAAATTTTCCAAATAATTGATCTATATTATTTAATTACAGACATATAGATTATAGTTCAAGTGGAATCTATAGATTCAATGGGGCA
>CAZLBV010000086.1:0-6825 GCA_964557845.1 uncultured Eubacteriales bacterium
TCTGATATACCCGACTTCAGCCGCCCTTATGGGAACCCTGGGAGTGGCTCTACTTGATTGGCTGAAATGGGTGAAATTCCAGATCAAATTCCAGGTAATTCTTTTTATCCTGGCAACATTTTTTATTTTCTTGGCAGTAGCTATAGGTTATTCATAAAAGTTCTGATGACATCAACCCTAACTATTTTCCCTTGCAGGAGAAAAACCACGTCTTTCTGAGGGATTTATACATATCCTTTTCCATCCTTTTGCTTTGTTATTAAAAAAAATGGGGGAACTTCTCTCACTGAAATTATTGACATTTTTGGCGTAATGAAAATAATGAGAAGGCAATGATTGGAAATTTAACTCTCAAATACAATTCCATGTTTAGGCGAAAGTTATTCATATGCCCCCTCTTCTGGGGCCTTATTTGGGGAGCAGCTGAAGCAACACTCGGGCACCTGCTTCATCTCATATCAATCCCCGGTTTAGCCGGATTTATCATGTTTCCGGTTGGGATGGTCTTTATGATCCGGGCCTGGTTAGTCACAGGCCATCCAGCATCGATCTTTTTGGCTTCATCGGCAGCCGCTGCAGTCAAACTGTTCAATATGTTTCTTCCCGGCCCCGGAATTTATGCTGCCCTGAATCCTGCCCTAGCTATACTCTGTGAGGGCCTGGCAGTGGCCGGCCTTTTTTCTTTTGTTCGCGCAGGGTATCGATTTCACATTTTCTCTCTACTGTCGGTTTCTTTAAGCTGGCGACTGATCTATTTTGGATTGATCGCCGCACCGGCAGCCTTAATGGCTGTTCCTAATTTTCTTATGTTAGGATCCTATGTTCTTTTTAAATTTATATTTCTGGAAAGTATGATCAACACCATTATCCTTTCAGTAATCTTAAAACCGGTTCAACCCAGGTTGAATTCTAATATCCTGCTGCTAAAATCATTCGCCAACTGATTACTGATTCTTCCGAAAAAAATCAAATGAGATCCAAGTATGAATAATAATAATAATAATAATAATAATAATAACTTCCCGAAAAACCCTCCTCTTCTCCCCCGGATCAACCGCCGCAGTTTTTTCAAATGGAGCGCTTTTATCAGCGGTTCGTCTCTTACCCCTAAAGCATTAGGGAAGGAGGGGAATAAAGATACCCCCCTTAACCGGCCTGCTGCCGGAAGTGTCCCTGGTGAAAGAATGGTTCGAACCGGATGTCCCGCCCATAACTGCGGCGGCCGCTGTCTGTTAAAGGTTTACATCAGAGATGGGGTTATAACCAGGATAGAAGGGGACGACCGGCTTCCTGACACCATCAAAGATCCCCAGCTACGCCCCTGCCCTCGCGGACGGGCTTATCGCCACCGCCAGTACCATCCCGACCGGCTGAAATTCCCCATGAGAAGGATCGGAAAGCGGGGAGAAGGCAAGTTCGAGCGTATTTCCTGGGACGAAGCCCTGGATATGATGGCCTCAGAACTAACCAGGATAAAAGAAAAATACGGCAACACTTCTCTATTTGTCCCTTATGGAACCGGAAGCTATAACCAGATCAACGGTCGCCAGACAGCCCAAAGGCTGATGAATCTCTTCGGTGGATCGCTGGGATTTTACAACAGCTACTCCTGGGCCTGCATCAACAAGGCCACTCCATATGTATACGGAACCACTGTGACCGGTAATCAGCGCCAGGACTGGCTAAACTCCAAATACATACTTATGTGGGGGTGGAATCCGGCCGAAATGAGAGACGGGACAAACAGCGAATATTTTCTCAAAAAAGCCCGCGAAAAAGGAGTCCATACGGTATGCATCGACCCCAGAATGACATTAAGCGCTGTTTCCCTGGCGGACGAATGGATCCCCATCCGGCCGGGAACGGATGCAGCCATGATGACTGCCATGGCTTATATAATGATCAAGGAAAAACTTTATGACGCTGATTTTGTCCGGACCCACTGTATCGGATTTGACCGGTCTCAAATGCCGCCCGGTTTAGAAAATGAGGAAACTTACGTGGACTATATCCTCGGTTCCCGGGATGGAATCCCCAAAACACCTGAATGGGCCGAAGGTATTACCGGAGTCCCTAAAAACACGATCGCCCGGATCGCACGGGAGTACGCCACCATCAAGCCCGCTGTACTTTACCAGGGCTATGGTATGCAGCGCCGGGCTTATGGTGAACAGGTGGTGAGAGCCGGGTGTGTCCTGCCCGCTCTAACCGGTAATGTGGGCATACCGGGAGGATGGGCGGGAGGAATAGCCTTACAGGCCCCGGACGGAGGTCCCTTCTGGAATGTCTTTCCTACAGGCTCCAATCCGGTCAAAGCCAGGATTCCCTGCTTTCTCTGGACCGAAGCGGTTCTCCGGGGAAAAGAGATGACCGCTGCCGATGGCCTGGTGGGAACAGAGAGGCTTGAGAGCAATATCAAGCTGATCTATGCCGTAGCCACCAATGCCCTGATCAACCAGCACAGCAATGTCAACCGTACCGCGCGTATCCTGGAGGATGAATCCCTGGTTGAATTTCTGGCGGTTCAGGATAATTTTCTCACACCGACAGGAAGATACGCCGATCTTCTGCTGCCTGCCTGCACTCAGTTTGAAACCTGGGGATTAGAGGACGGATGGAAATACGGCGACGAAGTTATCCTAATGCCGCAGCTGGTCGACCCGCCTTTTGAGACTAAAAGCGATTACAGGATCTGTGCTGAGATTGCCCAGAGATTGGGTTTCGGTAAAGCTTACACCGAAGGCCGAAACGAACGGGAATGGGTCGCCTGGTGCCTGGACAGATACCGGGAAACACGTTTTCCGGGTGTGCCAAGCCTGGATGAATTCGAGGCCTCCAATAGTGGTGTTTATTCCCTTCCTATAAAAAAGCCGGCCGTGGCTTTCGAAAATTTCAAAAAGGATCCGGAAAAAAATCCCCTGCCAACCCCCTCCGGTAAGATCGAAATATTTTCTCAGCGCTTGTTTGAAATGAACAATCCTGAAGAGATTCCCGCTCTCCCTAAATACATCCAGGAATGGGAAAGCCCTTTTGGGCCGGAAGCAAAGAGATTCCCTCTGCAGGCTGTAGGCCATCACTACCTGGCCAGAGTCCATTCCACTTTTGAAAACGTGGACTGGCTGGAGGAAGCCTTCCCCCAGGAATTATTCCTCAATCCCATCGATGCCTCCGCCCGGAAGATCCGGAATGGGGATAAAGTAAAGATCTTCAATGACAGGGGAATGATTATCGTATCCTGCCAGGTGACCAACCGCATCATGCCCGGAGTGGTGGCTTTGCCGCAAGGAGCCTGGTGGGAACCGGATGAGGACGGAATCGACCGGGGTGGCTGCATTAATGTATTAACAACTGAACGCTGGACCCCTTTAGCCTTCGGAAATCCTCAGCATACTATCATGGTCGAGGTGGAAAAAACTATGGATTAAATAAATGACGAAACAGTATGGTTTTTATTTTGATTCAAGCGCCTGTACAGGATGCAAGGCCTGCCAGATTGCCTGCAAGGATAAACATGATCTGGATGTAGGCCTGCTGTGGCGCCGGGTCTATGAGATTACCGGAGGAGAATGGAAACAGGAGGGAAAAACCTGGGTTCCTGATATAGCCGCCTACCATCTCTCCCTTTCCTGCAATCACTGTGAAAATCCTGTCTGCCGCGATGTTTGCCCCACGAACGCCATTTATAAACGGAAGGACGGGATCGTGCTGATAGACCACGGAAAATGCATAGGATGCCGCAACTGTGAGCGGGCCTGCCCCTACGGGGCCCTTCAGTTCGATGCGGATTTTGGGACCATGTCTAAGTGCCATTTCTGCTATGACCTGATCGATAAGGGAGAAGCCCCGGCCTGTGTGACAGCCTGCCCGATGAGAGCCTTAGACTTTGGGGATATATCGCGCCTGAAAAAAGATTATTCTGGTACGGGCAGAGTCTATCCCTTGCCTGATGAGAGACTCACCAAACCAGCTCTCCTGATAAATCCTCATAAAGATTCAGAGAAGGCGGAAAAAGTAAAAGCCGTTGTTACCAA
The DNA here is from genome assembly GCA_964557845.1 of uncultured Eubacteriales bacterium. Taxonomy (GTDB): domain Bacteria; phylum Acidobacteriota; class Aminicenantia; order Aminicenantales; family Aminicenantaceae; genus CAZLBV01. Next base: position 4,032 of record CAZLBV010000086.1, read on the forward strand.
TGGTAAAGAGTTCGGCGGTACCTTTCCTTGACATTTGAATTTTGCCGATTATAATCAATTTCATCTATAAAGGAGGTATGTATGAGGTTCAAAATTTCAGTTTTTGTATTGGTGGGGGCTATGCTTTTTATTTCGTATGGATTAATATCCAGCCAGGCGGGAACCGGATTTTTTATCCAAGAAGATCCCGAAATCATTTTGTTAAAAGAAAAACAAATGAATACCATGAATGATATTGCGAGACTCTCTATTGCTTTGTTAGATTATATCAAAGATCATGGAGTCCCACCTGAGCAGGAAGGATCATATGATGAAGAAAGTAAATTTTTCCAGGAATTGGTTTCATCCTATCTAGAAACAGTTCCAATTATGGATGCCTGGGGGAACGGTATCCAGATTTTTTGCGGTGAAGCAGCAAATGGCAAGTATGGAATTACAGGATGTACTTCAAATGACTTTGTTGTAGTATCATTTGGACGGGACGGCAAAATGGAAAAGTGGGAGTATGATGAAGAGAAACCAGCAGCAGGGTATTTTACCATTAAATCTGCGGATGATTTCGATAAAGATTTGATTATGTGGAATGGAAGCTGGATCCGAGCCCCTCAAATTATAGAACAATAAATCCGCCTTTTATTAAATTATCTTTCAAAACACCAGGTTCTAACCATACGGAAGATCACCGTCTGCCTGCTGAAAAACATCAAATACCTTTTCTATCTTATCTTCAGGGATCCCGATCCCGGTATCACACACAACTACATGTAAATAGGAGCGGACAACTATTTTTTCCCCCTGCGGTATCCACCTCATTGATACCGCAGTTATCAAAAGGAATCCCCAGCTCCTCCAAAGATTTTTTCATGGTATAAGCAACTTTCTCCCTGATATTCGATTTAAAAAAAACAACTCAAAATAATACTTCCTTCGCGGGATATTATCTCGGTAATTAGAGGCATAGTCAAATTCTCAAAGATTCTATTAAATAAACAAAATAGTGCTGGAGAGCATGCTATGACTATGTTTTACATCTGATGATATAGTCCTCATAATCTTTTTGGGTGTTTAAGTTTCTGAACCAAGTATTAGAACCAAGGAGGATAAATTTTGTGCGGCAGAGAGAAAATAAAGGGATCAAAGAACGCTCGCCTTTATCCAGCAGACCCTGCATGCGGGTAACAATGGACTTGGAATATACAGCAAATAACGGCTCGTATTTATTATTTGGTGAGACGGGCACCACGATTTCATAAGCAGCGGCTGCTTCAACCAATCTTCCGAGAAATTCTAAATTTATATCAGGAATATCACAGGCAATCACAAAATTTTTCTCAAATCGTGCGGTCTTCATTGCACTGCAGATGGCTGCCATAGGTCCTTCACCCGGAGTATCATCTAAAACTACCGTATAACCCAGATGATCGAACTCACCTCGACGAGAAGTGCTGATCAAGATCTCACCAAATTGGCTGTCCATTTGATCGATTATATGCCGGATCAACAGTTTTCCCTGCACCGGAAGAAAGGCTTTGTTTTCCTTCATTCTGCGACTGCTTCCCCCAGCGAGGACAATCGCTCCCAGAGGTTTTCCCGTACACGTCAGCATAGCCATCTCCTAATCATCTTAATTCATTCAGAGAAAAATTCAATCCCCATGGTTGACAGGTAGGTGGTGCAGAATGATAATGAAAAAACATATTAAGTTTATTCATTATGGAAAAGAAACAGGAAATCAGAGAGCAAGAAATAAAAAATATTCCTGAAGAACTTAAAAAAATTGTCCAGGTTGCTTTGCCTGATCTGCTGCCCGCACTAAAAAAACTCATCGTTTTATCCGAGAGGAATTTTATTAGAGAGCCTAAAGACCAGCCCGACAGTTTCCTTTGGGAGCATACTCTGCAGGCTGCGGCTGTTGCCCGGCAGATAAGTTTAGCTGAAAATAAAGATCCGCTGGCACCGGTTCTGGCTGCTCTTTTTCATGACGCCGGAAAATTCGCATCCGCTGGTTACCACCGGGATGATATTCCTGAAGAAATAAAAGCAGCTGATTTGGCAGAAGATCTCCTTAAAAAATCAGGAATAAAGGAATCACTATTACGAGAAGTCATCAAGGGATTAAAGGCCCTCTATAATGACACCGCCGCCCGCAGTAAGACAGCTGATATTGTTCATGATGCAGATTTTTTGGTCAAATCAGGATGTTTGGGTGTCGCCTCCTTTTTCACCAAAGAAACCCTCAGGGGAAACAGTATGGTTCACGCCCTTTCCCAATCGTTAAGCAAGGAACTGACCTATGCTGTTGCATTAGTTGAGAACATGAGGACACGATCTGGAAAAGCCATTGCTAAACTCAAAAAAGAAAAATCATTGAGTTTTTATACGGATCTGATCCGCGAGCTTAAAGACCATGGGATCGCCCGGTTTGAGATCCGCCAGCTTAAGTTTCCCTGCCCCTGGAACCCGGAGAAATTTCTTAACATTCATCTTGCCTTACACGAAACCTGTCCTGAATGCGGAGGAAACTGGACCATCGACCTCGATCAAAGCCGGGGTGTTAAATGTGAAAAACTGACAGCTCTTGTCCAATGTCAAAACTGCCGATGGACTGAAAAGATAGCCTTCTGTTTGCCGGAGATCGGGAGATAATATCCTTATATACTTTTATTTTCTGATTGAAAATCTCAATCCCTGCTTAATCTGTACTCTGAGGAAAACTGTTGAAAATAAGGGGTTTACTGGCGCGCCTGGAGAGACTCGAACTCCCGACCCGCTGCTTAGAAGGCAGCTGCTCTAT
>CAZLBV010000087.1:0-6544 GCA_964557845.1 uncultured Eubacteriales bacterium
TCCGTTGGAAAATTCATCCTAAATAAACTAGCCTGAATTATTCACGAGTCGAGGTTGGTGCAAACACAAGAAGTCCTGAGTGAAGCTGTAGTCAACTACTGCGAACTCAGGACAGTGAAGCCCTCCCGCCCAATCCCTTAACACGACCTCGGCTTGCCTTTAGGTAAAAAATGCCGAGAAAAAATTTACATTGTTAAATACATTCTAAAGAAAAAAATTTTTTTTGAAAAATATTCCAACTTTGTGATAATAAACTATTTAATATTATTATCGGCATTTTTTATGAATACTTCAGGCTAAGAAAATAAGTTGCTTATTTCTATAGTGTCATGTAATTTTTGAGGAATGACTGAAAAAACAGGTCTCATTGAAATTCATTCCGCGGTTTTTCTTTTCGGATTGGCCGGACTCTTTGGTAAATGGATCACTCTTTCCCCTATTTTTATTGTACTCGGCCGGGTCTTTTTTGCCAGTATAGCTCTTTTCGTCCTTCTACAAATCTCTAGAAAACGTATATGGATCCGACCGAGAATTAATTATCTGTTTTTGTTTATAATGGGAATGCTCCTTGCTGTTCACTGGATCACATTTTTCCAATCCATACAGGTTTCGACCGTGTCCATCGGCCTCCTTTCTTTTTCTACCTATCCTATGTTTACGACTTTGTTCGAACCGATCGTAACCTCAGAAAAATTCATAAAGATAAACCTTTTATTTTCAGCTATTTGCATACTCGGGATTTATTTGATAGTCCCCCAATTCGATTTGGCTGACTCAGGATTCAAAGGAGTTCTCTGGGGTTTGGCTAGTGGATTTACATTCTCCATTTTAACCATAATGAACCGCAGATTTTCCCAGATATATTCCAGCCCGGTTATTGCATTTTACCAGGATTTTTATGCTTGTTTGATTTTAGCTCCGTTTCTCTTTATTCTTCGTTTTGAACTCTCCGGGAAAAACTTTATCTTGCTCGCTGTATTGGGGATCGTGTGTACGGCAGCCTCGCATACACTCTTCATACAAGGAATGAAATATATAAAAGCTCAAACTGCCAGTATTATTCATACCTTGGAGCCAGTATATGGAATAATTTTTGCTCTTATTCTTTTAAGAGAAATTCCTTCTCTTCAAACTATTCTGGGAGGAGTTGTCATATTATCCGCTCAGATGCTTATTCTATTTAGCTTACAAAGGCCAATCTCATCCACACATTAACTCATCTTCCCATCCAATCATCCACATTTGAATTTATTTTATTTCCTTGCGTTCTTTTTTTTTCTTATTTTCTGCTTCGGCCTTTGCTGCCTCTTCTTTTTTATGCCGTTCGCTCAGTTTTGATTTCTCGATTTCCTGCCTTTGTTTAAGCGTGGAGATCTCTTTGCTGACCTCTTCTTCCTTCCTCTTTTTTTCAGATTCAGTTTGAGCTTCTTTCCTGGCTTCCTCACGTTTTCTCTCCAATTCCGCCAGCTCTCTATGATGACTCCGCTCCATGAGCTCTGCTTCCCGTTCTTGAATTTCTTCTCTTCTCCAGCTTGATCTCTCTATCTGCTCAGGGTCTGGAGAAGTTATTCTGACCCTGGCTTCATTTTCATCCAGAACGCTTCTTGGCCTGGCAGACTCATTGCTTTCAATATCAGGCCGGAAGATCTCGACATCTCTGATTCCTATTCTGGTTTTTCCTCTTTCGCCGGCATTTCTTAATTCATATTTGGTAATTCTTGTTCTGGCCCACCGGCTGACATCATTTATGTCGACTCCTCGATTGATTATTCTGTTATTCTCAAATTCGATGTTATTATGTAAACTGGTATAATTTATGATGGTGATATTCCTCTCTCTGGGAAGTGCATATCTGTAGATATCGGAATTATAGAAATATCTTCCTTCCACGAAAACCCAATAATAGTCAGGATAGTTATAAGAGACAGGGTATACTCCCCTTCCGGGTTGAAAACGAACCTCAGGAGATAAGGGGGCCCAACCAATATAAAGATTATCCCACCGCCATGAGACCCATGCCGGCCCCCAAACATAGCCTGGAACCCAGTACCATCCTAAATGATTGTGGTATCCCCAGCGGCCGTAATGGAAAGGTGCCCAACCCCAGTCAAAATTAGATATCCAGGTCCATCCATGATCAGTCCATGCCCAGCGGCCATAGGTATAAGGATGCCATCTATAGGGCATATTATGGGGAATCCACACATACCCATAAGAAGACAGATTGACCCACATTCCATAGGGAGATAAAGATTCATAGAAAAAATCCACATCATAATCTCTGTAACTATCCCGGTAATTGCGGGATTCAGGGGCCCTGCGGTACCCGCCTCCATCATCCGGGATATAGAAAACACATCCAGCCGTCACGATTAAAAAAATGAATAAAAATAATGGGATAATCGTTTTTTTCATTTTATTTTTTACCCTCTATTAAAATAATAAGATATTCTTAATTTTATTCAAATCAATCGAGATTTTTAAAGACCTTCTGCACCCTTTTAAAGGCCCAATTCAGGTCTTTTTCCTTGATAACCAGAGGAGGTGCGAACCGGATGACGTTTTCATGGGTTTCTTTACAGAGAAGCCCTTCCTTTTTCAGAGCCTCGCAAAACCGGCGGGCCCCCTCAGCCTCAGGCTTTAATTCGATCCCTATGAGAAGTCCTTTTCCCCTCACTTCTTTGATGTGCCGGCTGTTTAGCGTCTTTAATTTCTCAAGCAGATACTGCCCCATTATCTGGGAATTCTCCACCATCTCTTCTTCCTGCAGCACCTGCAGGGCTTCACGGGCAACTGCGCAGGCTAAAGGATTCGCTCCAAAGGTCGATCCATGGGACCCAGGGGAAAACAAGCCCAAGACTTCCCTATCGGAGAGCACGGCAGAGATAGCGTAGCATCCTCCTCCAAGAGACTTTCCGACGATCTGGACATCAGGTCTTACTCCTTCATGCTCACAGGCAAACAGTTTTCCTGTCCTGCCTAAACCGGTTTGGATCTCATCTGCCACAAACAGCACATTGTTTTTCTCACATATTTCTTTGGTTTTCTTCAAATACCCATCCGGAGGGATGATAATGCCGGCTTCAGCCTGAATAGGCTCTACCAGGAAAGCAGCTGTATTGGGATTGATGGCTTTTTCCAAGGCTTCCGGATCTCCGTAAGGAATGACCACAAAACCGGGAGTAAAAGGACCAAAATCTTTTTTGTATAAAGGCTCAGTTGAGAAGCTGATCACCGTAACCGTCCGTCCATGAAAATTATTGGCACAAACGATGATCTCCGCTCTGTTCTCCGGTATTCCTTTCTTTTGATAGCCCCACATTCTTACCGCTTTGACTGCAGTCTCCACGGCCTCAGCCCCTGAATTCATAGGAAGCACCATCTCATACCCGGTTAGAGCACTTAATTCCTTCGCCAGAAGAGGCCACTGATCATTTCTGAAAGCCCTGGAGGTTAAGGTGATTTTTTTCGATTGTTCATTCAGGGACTTAACTACTCGGGGATGGCAGTGCCCGTGATTCACAGCAGAATAGGCACTGAGAAAATCCAAATATTTATTACCCTCGACATCCCAGACCCAGATCCCTTTTCCCCTGGATAAGACCACATCCAAGGGATGATAATTATGGGCCCCATAAAGATCTTCTACATCCACATAAAATTTTGTATCCATTTATAATTCCTTTCCTTTATTTAAAAATTATTTATTATTTTATACCAAATGGCAAAGGAAATCATCCTATTACTGCTTTCAGCAATTTTTTTGAATTTTTCAGGTATACTTGCCTCCCCGAAGATGAAAATACTTGATCTGGAAAAATCTACATCATTATCTGAATGGTTATCTCTAAATGAAAAAAGTGGCGGAGAGGGTGGGATTCGAACCCACGGTACGGTAATCCCGCACACACGCTTTCCAAGCGTGCTCCTTAAGCCACTCGGACACCTCTCCTTAATGGCTTCATCTTTATTATGGAGTTTTACAAAATAGCAGAAAATTTGAATTAGGTCAATCTCTCATCATCAGTATAAACATCTATATTTTTTTGAAACCGCAGATACTTTTGCCAAATAACGGAGATAGAATAAGCCCCCCCGACAGAATGGGATTACATCCTTATTGGATGTTATCCTGCCGGACCAAGGTATGATAGGAAAACCGGACTACTGAATAATAATTTACACAAATTAAATCGATCAATCGACAAAATAATAATGACTTTTTTGGTCAGATATATTATATAATTTTTGTTTGATCAGCATGATTAGGGTAAAAAAAAAGATTTGAAGTGTTATTAAACTATATAATTCTGGCTTTTAGAAACATCTTCCGGAATAAACTTTACTCATTTTTGAACATTTCCGGACTTGCCATCGGGATCGCCTCCTGCTTACTGGTCATGTTTTATGTGAACAATGAACTTAAATATGACAAATTCCATGAAAAATCACCAGTAATATACCGTTTAACCACCCGTTTTTACATTCAAGACAGAATTATGAATTTAGCTACTACTTCCTACCTTCAAGGCCCGATGGTTAAAGACGAATTTCCTGAAGTGGAAGACTTTGTCAGGTTCACCCGTTATGGAACCAGCCGCATAATCAAATATGGAGAAAAAACCTTTGCTGAGGATAAATTTCTCTGGGCAGATAATTCTCTCTTCAATATTTTCTCTTTCAAATTGAAAAAAGGAGACCCAAAACATGCTCTTATTGAGCCTAATTCTGTTGTCATAACCGAGAAAACAGCAAAAAAATATTTTGGAGATGAGGACCCCTTGGGCAAAGAACTGCTAGTCCACAACAAGGACCTGTACAAAGTCACAGGGGTATTGGAGAAGTATCCACAAACATCCCATCTTCATCCCGATTTTATTGCCTCTTTCTGCTCCCTAAATATGTATTCCACCAATGATATCGCCAATGATCTGGTCGGTAATGTTGATTACTATACCTATCTGCTTTTACGGGAAGGTTCCGAACCCACACAGATAGAAAAAAAACTGGAAGAATTCAAAGAAAAATACATCGGAGTTCTACTCCAAAGGCTGGGATGTGAGGCAGACTATAATCTTCAATCACTTGCCAAAATCTATTTATATTCGCAAAAGGAGAATGAGCTGGAAGCCACCAGCAACATCAATTATATCTATCTTCTTACAGCCATAGGAATCTTTATCCTCATTCTTTCCAGCTTGAATTACATGAATCTTTCTACGGCCCGATCTGCCAACAGAACCAAAGAGATCGGGTTAAGAAAAGTGGTCGGTGCCCACAGATCTCAACTTATTCTGCGGTTTTTAATAGAATCTATGCTCCTGACATTGATCTCTGTGGTACTTGCGATCTTGCTGGTTTATATTATGCTACCTGTTTTTAAATCCGTTTCGGGGAAAGACCTGAGCATGAATTATTTTTTGGATCCTGTGATCGCCTTAGGATTATTCGGGCTCTTTATTATTCTCGGTATTATCAGTGGAAGTTATTCCGCTTTTTTTCTTTCCTCCTTTCGTCCGGCAGAAGTAATTCAGGGAAAACTCAGATCAAAAACCGGACATGCCTATATGAGAGTGATCCTGGTTTCTGTTCAATTCACAATATCCATTATTCTGATAATCGGAACCCTGCTGATGAATAAACAGCAAAACTTTATGCGCACTATAAGATTAGGTTACGAAAAAGACAACATTATCTCCCTCAAGCTCCGGAACAGTGAAACCAGAAAAAAATGCGACTCGATCAAAAGGGAATTTCTTCAGAATCCGGATGTTATCAAGGTTTCTGCTTCCATGCATATCCCTCTTGGAACAAATATGTTCAGTGCCCATCATCCTGTCGGAAAACCACAGGATGAGCAGATCATGTTGTACGGCCAGATCGTGGATCAGGATTTTTTAGAGACCTATGGCCTGGAACTCATATCGGGCCGGAATTTTTCCCGAGAATTTCCCAATGACCCTCAAGAATCCATAATTATCAACCAAACCGCCGCCAGAGAATTAGGCTGGCAGAATAATGCTTTGGGTAAAGAGATAGAAATGATCATGTCCCTTGAGGACAGAATAAAATATAAGATAATAGGTATCGTCAAAGATTATCATTTTCAATCACTGCATGAAAAGATCCATCCCATAGCGCTCTACAATTCCTCTCCTTTTGGAGAAAGATTCAATAAAATATCAGCCCGTATAGCTCCAGGGAAAACCGGGGATGTCATGGCATTCATCGCAGCAAAATGGAAAGAATTCGATCCTCTCTATCCTCTGGAATTCATCTTTATTGATGATCAATATGATTCCTTATATCGCTCAGAAGAACGTTTAAGTAAGCTTTTTATGTATTTTACCATTCTCGCCATAATTGTGGGATGTTTGGGGCTCTTCGGATTAAGTTCTTTTAGTGCCGAACAAAAGACCAAAGAAATTGGGATACGTAAAGTCCTGGGGGCTACAGTTACAGGGATCATCTTACTGATGTTAAAGGAATTCATGAAATGGATCTTGCTGGCGGTTTTGATCGCCTGGCCTTTGGCTTATTTCCT
>CAZLBV010000088.1:0-3083 GCA_964557845.1 uncultured Eubacteriales bacterium
AAAGAAATATTTATATCATGCCCCTCTTCCGCTTTGGTTGCAGGGGTGAAGATGGCATTCTCCAAACGCTCCGACTCCTTTAGTCCTGCCGGTAATTTCACTCCGCTCGTTTTTCCTGTAGATTTATAATCGTTCCAGCCCGAACCAGACAGGTAACCTCTGACAACACATTCGATCGGAAAAACCTCGGTTTTCTTAGCCAGCATAGACCGTTTCTCCAATTGCTCCCGGTATTTTTTTAGGACAGAAGGGAATTCATCAAACTCCGCTGTTATCATATGATTGGGACATATGAGGGACGTAAAATCAAACCAAAATTTTGACAACTGTGTCAAGATTTTGCCTTTGTCCGGAATAAGCGAAGGGAGGATATAATCAAATGCAGAAATCCTGTCAGAAGCTACAATAAACAGCATATCTTCAACTTCATAGACATCCCGGACTTTTCCTTTCTTATAAAGATGCAATTCAGGGATAATGATTTCAGAATAAGCTTTTTTCATAGTATTCCTTAGAATAAAAAAATAAAAATTAAAAATCAATTAAAAGTTTAACAGCAGTCTCCCCTTTTCAGAGACTTTAAACCGATAAAGCTGAAATTCCGGCCGGCTTTTTCTTTTTCTGCACGGTAGGAAAAAAGATAACTCTCACAATGAGTGCAAAGGTCGATCATAGTGATATTTTCAGACGCTATGCCTGCATCTGCCAATTGAAACCGGTTGGCTTCCTTAAGATTTAAAAGATATTTCCCCTGCTTTTGACAGCATGGTTTAAAACATATATCAGGCAACTCATTCTTACGAAAGATATTGATCACATCTTCTCCTACCTCATAACAATCAAAGCCGATCGAGGGACCAAAGGCCGCTACCAGAGACGCAGGGGAGCAGCCAAAGGATTCTATCATTAAATCAACGGTTTTTCTCAGAATCCTTTTGGCTGTTCCTCTCCATCCGCAGTGAACAGCTGCCACCACAGGCCGGTTTTCATCGGTTAAAAGCACAGGGAGGCAATCTGCCGTTTTTATACCCAGTAGAATTCCTGATTCTTTGGTGATCGAAGCATCTCCGGCCCTTATCTTCTCCTGGTTCAGAAGATCTTCTTTGCTTATGATATAAATCATATCCGAATGAATTTGGCTTAAAAATACAATCCTGAATCCCTTGAGAGCCGGATCTTCATCGAAGTCTTTCTTGCCCCAGTCTTTAGTGCCGAAACCGTGGATAACATGTCGTATCCGTTCCAAACGGCTGGCAAGAATCAGGGAGCCCGACATATGCCATTCTTTATGTTTTAAATCGCTGTTATTCATCACTAAACCTATGTAGTTTATTCCAACCCAATTTTTATTACAAATCGTTTCCTCTCATTTCAATGGTTTTAAAGGGAGCTAAAATATGTTAATATTTTAGTAAAATAAGAACTCTTATACTTTAAAGCATGAGGATAAAGGATGGAAAAAGATTGGAAAACAAAACTCGCCAACTTTTTTGAAGAGCTCAGGATAATTCAAAGCAGCATATCAGAAACACTGATGGATTTTTCGCACTTTTGTGAGTTCATTGCGGAGGCAGCCTTTGAAAGCCTATCGGAAGAACTCGATCAATATCATCTTTCCTCAAGCGTTAAGAAAATCAAAGACAAATCAATCTCATTACAAATTTCATTTCCAAAGTCTAATATTGACACTTTTTATTACATCATTTCACTTCCAGATAACTCTATCGAGCTCAAATTAAGGCTGCAGACAGGAAGCCAATCGAATCTAACTGATGAACCTTTTATGGAAGGAATAGGACCAAAGGAATTGCTTCAATTAGAAAAGGAAACGCTCATAGAAGACATCATCCGGCATTATCGAAAATTCTGCTTTGAATCTCATATGAATAGATAATCTCGATCCCGGGGTTGAGATTAATCTAAGATAGACATTGAAGGGTCACATTCAGCTGGCTTTCTGGCCCTAATCCCGCATACATGGACATTTTTTCCGCGATTCTCCGTTTTTTTTCTCTTTACCATCCCAACCTAATATGCTAATTAATATCAGTATTGCAGATATGCAGAAGATCTAAAGGAAATCATTATGGATAACTAAGGCAGAAAAAGGAGACAAAATGGAGCAACCGCCAGCAACTTCAAGAGGAAATTGGGGATCGAAAATTGCCTTTATCTTCGCTGCTTCCGGCTCTGCGATCGGTTTGGGGAGCATGTGGCGCTTTCCTCTCATGGTTGGTCTTAATGGAGGGGCCATCTTTGTTTTCACTTATATTATCGCCGTCTTTTTCATTGGGTTTTCAGTCATGCTGGCTGAATTTTCCATGGGCCGGCATACTGAAAAAAATCCCGTCGGCGCCTATCATGCCATAAAACCCAATACGCCCTTTAAATTGGCCGGATACCTGGGAGTACTCGGCTGTGCCTGTATCCTATCCTATTATGGAGTCGTAGCCGGATGGTCCTTTGGTTACTTTTACAAGACCATTGCCGGAAAATTCAGAGGAAATATAACCTGGCAGGCCTCTGACCAGCTGTTTTCCCAGTTTGTCGCTAATCCCTGGGAAGTCACCTTATGTCTCCTGGCTATCATTGTGATCACTACCTTTGTCATATCCAAAGGGATTAAAGCCGGCATCGAGAGATGGTCTAAAATCCTCATGCCTCTGTTATTTGCACTCATTATCTTGCTGGCGATAAGAGCCGTAACTCTTCCCGGAGCAGGAAAAGGCTTAGCTTTTTATTTGAAACCGGACCTGGCAAAACTGAGTCCAAAAGTTATCTTCTTTGCCGTAGGCCAGGCCTTTTTTTCTCTCAGCGTGGGTGTGGGTACCATGATCACCTATTCCAGTTATCTGTCCAAACGGGACAATCTGGTTTCTTCAGCCGGATGGGTTTGCTTTTCAACAACGGTGGTCGCCCTGCTTACTGGCATTATCATTTTCCCCACTCTGTTTGCTACTCCGGGGATCGACCCGGGAGCGTTTAAGGTGGACACCGGACTTATGTTCCAGGTTTTTCCCATCATCATTTCCAAGATACCCGGCGGATATCTCTTTGGTATTCTTTTCTTTTTCCTGCTTCTT
>CAZLBV010000089.1:0-6365 GCA_964557845.1 uncultured Eubacteriales bacterium
CAAAGAAAGGAATAGCGGCGTTCGTGCCTTATGCCGCCCGTTTTCCTTATGAAGTTTTTATTGTGCCGGAAAAACACTGCTCCTCCTTCACTCAAGCGAGTGATGAGATTCTGGCAGCGGTATCGGAAGTCCTTAAAGAATCGCTGCTTCGATTAAAAAAACTATTAAAGGAGCCATCCTATAATTTGATCCTGAATACAGCCCCCAATCCTCGATTTGAAATTAAGGACTGGCCGGAGAAAAAAGAAAAGCAGTTTTTCCAAGAACCCAGAGACAATAATTACGGATATTACCATTGGCATTTAAATATTTTTCCTCGTTTAAATCCTATCGCCGCCTTTGAATGGAGCAGCGGTTTTTCCATAAATCCTGTACCACCTGAAGTTAGTGCTAAGGCTCTAAGAAAATAGCTGTGAATATTTTTTATTCTTTTTCCTGTTTTGCCAGGCAAGTATACAGCTCCATATAAAGACGCGCCGAGCGATCCCAGGAGTGATCCTCAGACATGGCGTTTTTGATCAGGTGATCCCATAAACTTTTTTTCATATAAAATTTAAGCGCGCGTCTTATTGCGGCTAAAAATGCCTTGGAAGAAAAGTCATCGAATTTAAATCCATTACCGGTTTTTTCTTTTAAGTTAAATTCCTGGATGGTATCATCCAGCCCGCCGGTCGCCCGGACTACCGGAATGGTTCCGTATTTCAAGCTGTACAGTTGGTTCAGGCCGCAGGGTTCATATCTTGAAGGCATAAGAAATATATCTGCTCCGGCCTCGATCTCATGCGCCAGCGTATCATCAAAATCGATGTGAACATAGAGCTGCCTGCTGTATTGATGAGATAGATGCAGAAGTTTATCTTCGGTCGGTTTGTCCCCGCTGCCCAGGATTACCAGAAGACAGCCGGATTCGATAAGTTTCGGGATGATCTTGATCAGGAGGTCGACTCCTTTTTGCTCGACTAAACGGGAGATCATGCTTAAAAGAGGCGAATCCCCGGATTCGTGAAGTCCGAGTTTTTTTATTAATGCCTGTTTGCAAACGGTTTTTCCGGTGAGATCATCAGGACCGTAGCGTGCAGTAATATGCCTGTCATCTGCCGGATTCCAGATAGAGTAATCAACACCATTTAAGATCCCATAAAGATCTTTTTTTCTCTCTTTCAGGACTCCTTCCAACCCGTGCCCGAATTCCGGAGACTGGATCTCTTCGGCATACTTGGGGCTGACCGTGGTGATCCTATCAGAGAAGACCAGGCCTCCTTTCAGGAAATTGACCATTCCATAAAATTCCAATCCCTGGAGAGAGAAAAGATCGCGTGGAATAGAGGCACAGTTCAAAACCTCGGCCGGAAAAATTCCTTGATAGGCCATATTATGGATAGTGAATACGGTTTTGGTTGTCCGGAAAACAGGATCGATTTGGAATCCATATAGTTTTTTAAGATATGCGGGGATCAGTCCGGTTTGCCAATCATGGCAGTGGATGATCTGAGGCTTAAAGGCAAATATCCGGCAAAATTCCAAAACTGCCAGCGAAAAAAAGCTGAAGCGTTCGGAATTGTCCGAGTAATCTCCCAGGGATGTTCCGTAGAGTCCACTCCGGTCGAAAAATTCATCACAGCGAATAAAAAATACCTGCCAATGGGGATTTATTTTCTGGGAGAGGACATAAGCAGTATAAATGACTCCTTTGAACGGGATCTTAAGTATTTTCTTATAAGTTTTCAGTTTGAAGCCGCACTCGCTTACAGAACGGTAAAAAGGGCTTATCACAGTGACATCTATACCTATTGAGCTTAAAGCTTTAGGAAGGGCAGAGGAGACATCTGCCAGACCGCCGGTTTTGGAATAGGGGCGGAGCTCAGAGGTTACATACAGTACTTTAAATGATGAATTCACTCTGTTCTCTTTATTTTCAAGCTGATACAACTAAAACCAGAAAGATTATAAATCGAAAAAAAAATGATTTCAAATATCATCTGAAGATAAGTGAATGAGTCAATGGGTGAATGAGTAGATGAGTCAATGTGTGGATGGGAATTTGAAAAAAGAGGAGTCAGAAGTCAGAAGCCAGAATTCAGTAGAAAACTTAAAACCAAAACAGATAAAACCGAGATGATAGAAACAAGGAAAAAGTCTATTGGAATTTTTTCGGATTTCGAGCTTCGGATTTAATGTTTTATTCTGGCTTCTGACTCCTGACTCCTTTTCTTCTGGTTTTCTCCTATCTTCTGCTTTTTTCTTCTGACTCCTGACTTCTGAATTCTTGCTTTTCTCCTCTCTTCTATCTCCTATATTCTGTCTTCTATATTCTGTATTCTATATTCTGGTTTTATTATATTTTTTCCATCTTTTTTCCTTTCGATCGACTAAACAAATGAGGGCTAAGGTCGGAGGTATTGTTTTGCCTTCGTACCAAGGTTTGTTATTTCTTAAAGATCGTCGCGTTCGGCGCCTCAAATTCAGATGGATATTTTTACACTAAAAAAAATTTGGCAGTTCCGAGGAGGAAATATGCGGCGGAAACCATCTTACCAAGATCTGGTTCAGAAAACACTGGAACTGGAAGAAGAGGTTTCTAAGGGACAATCCCTAGCACAAGAACTTGAGACAGAAAAAGCCTATTTGAATCATCTTTTCGAGGATGCCCAGGAAGCTATTGTTTTTTGTGATTTGGATGGAACAATACTTCGTATAAATCAAGAATTCACTGCGATGTTCGGGTTTACTCCGGAAGAATCTCTGGGCAAGAAAGTAGATGAACTTATCACCTTAGAGGATTTTTACAGAGAGGCCTGTGCTCTTACCAAAGATACGGCCATGGGAAGGAAGATATCTCTGGAAACCGAACGATTTCGAAAAGACGGCACCAAGATATGGGTTTCCCTGCTCAGCTCTCCTATTCTTGTGAACGGCAAACAAGTCGGCATCTACGGTATCTACCGGGATATCACCGACCGAAAAGAAGCTGAAGAGGCATTGATCAAAGCGAATGAGAGAGCGGAAAAAGCCAGAGACGCCGCTGAAACCGCCAATAAGGCCAAAAGTCAGTTTTTAGCCCGCATGAGCCATGAGATCAGAACCCCTATGAATTCAGTCATAGGATTTGCCGATATGCTGCTGGATACTGAAATGAATGAGGAACAGGCGGATTATTTGAACATGATCATAAAAAGCGGTGAAGCTTTGCTTTCCTTGATAAATGAGATCCTGGATTTTTCCAAAATTGAAGCCGGGGAACTGGTTTTTCAAAACATTGATTTTGATCTGGAAGTAACTGCTTTTGATGTTTGCGGGCTTATTCAACCCAGATTGGACCACAAAAAGGTTGAAGTTATCTGCAGTATTGCTGATGATGTTCCCGCCTTTGTGAAAGGAGACCCGGGACGTTTTCGCCAGGTTTTGCTCAATCTGATGTCCAATGCCGCCAAATTCACTTCTGAAGGAGAGATCAGGCTGCATGTTGATGTAGAAGATGAAAAGTCTGGAAAGAATAAAATTCATATAACCGTTTCAGATACCGGGATCGGGATACCCAAAGATAAACAGGAGATTATTTTTGAGACATTCCAGCAGGTGGACGTGACTTCGACCAGGAAATATGGTGGTACCGGGCTGGGGCTTACGATATGTAAACAGATCGCCCGGTATTTAAATGGTGATGTATGGGTGGAAAGTGAGGTGGGCAAAGGCAGCAGGTTTCATTTTACCGGATGGCTGGAAAAAAGTAATAAAAAAAGCACAAAAACAATGACTTACGAGATCATTTCCAATAAAAAAGTGCTTATTGTTGATGATAACCTAAACAATTTGGAGATCTTGGCCCATCATTTAAGAAGATACATGATGAGAATCGAGACGGTTACCTTGAGCAGCCAGGTTTTGCCTACCTTAAGGATAGCAGCGGAAAAAGGGGATCCTTTTGATCTATGTATAATCGATATTCAGATGCCTGTGATCAGCGGTCATGTGCTGGCTAAGTTAATACGAGAGGAGAAGGACCCGTCGATCGCAAAGGTTGCTCTGCTGGCATTTTCATCCTCTTCATCCAAACAGACAAAACTCTTCCAGGAAGCCTATTTCGATGGATTTCTGCCTAAACCGATCCCGCGGTATAAACTACTGGCAATGATAAGACGACTTCTGGGAGTAGATATGGCCGCTTCTGAGAAAAGATCACAAAAACCGATCGTCACCCAGTATACACTTATGGAAGAAGCCAAACATTCTGTAAGTATTCTTCTGGCGGAAGATAATCCCATAAATCAGAAATTGGGAGAGGTTATCCTGAATAAGGCGGGATACAATGTCGATATTGCCAACAACGGATGCGAGGCGGTCGATCTATTCTTGCTCGATCAAAACAAATACGATCTGATCTTCATGGATCTCGATATGCCGGAATTAGATGGCCTGGAAGCTACCAGAGAGATCAGGAAAAATGGGTTTAAGCGTGTTCCTATTATTGCCTTAACGGCAGCGGCTATGAAAGAAGACCGGGACAAATGCCTGCAAGCTGGAATGAATGATTATATGACTAAGCCGATCAAGCGGGAGCTTGTTTTCAAAACACTGAAAAAATGGATCTTCGACATAGACGCAGATGCATAGTAGATACATAGGGGACCCACCCTAAGATTTCCATTGATAGCATCCCGATAATCTCTTAAACTTGATTTTTACCCCCATAAAAACGGAAGTTTTTTTAGGTTGAATTTAATAAACAATGGTATAATTATCCAGGAATCATCCTGAGTTTTATTATTCTGATTAAATGCTGTTAGGTATTGGTTAAAAGGCAATTAAGAGGAGAAAATGGAAGATAGTACTGACAAACAAAACCTGACCTTAATGTACGCAGAGAAGCCCTATGATCTGATCGATGGGGCAAATGGAGAGCTGTCTATTTTTGCCCAGGATGTGGAGGAACAGCGGAAGATCGCGTGTAATCACTCCTATCCCTTGGAGCAGAGGCTGGAAGCCTATGAAGATATCATTGATTCTGAAGTCGGCGACACCACTCTCTTGCGCGCGCGCAACCTGGAACGGGAAATCGGGCTCAGGCAGATCTATTTGAAATTTGAAGGCTCCAATCCAACCGGGACGCAGAAAGACAGGATCGCCTTTGCCCAGGCCTTAGATGCCCTTCGAAGAGGATTTGATACGGTCACCGTAGCTACCTGCGGAAATTACGGTGTCGCTATTGCCTTGGCTTCTTCCATGGCAGGATTAAGATGCGTGGTCTATATTCCCGAGACCTATCACACCCGGAGGATCAATGAGATCGTTAATTTCAATGCAGAGATCGTCCGTGTGCCCGGGGATTATGAAAACGCGGTTCATTTATCTCAGAAGGAAGCAGAAAAAAAAGAATATTATGACGCCAATCCAGGGGGCCAGAATGTCCTTCCACAGTTAAGGGCTTATGGTGAAATTGCCTATGAGATCTATGATGAACTTCGAGATTCTCCTCTCTATGTTGCAGTTCCGGTCTCCAATGGTACGACTCTTGCCGGTATCTACAAAGGATTTATCAGCTTATACCGCAGAGGAAAAACCTCGAAGACTCCTTATATGATCGCAGGGTCATCTTATAAGAAAAATCCGATCATTCAGGCCTATCTGCTCAATACTCTTACCTGTCAGGATCTGGAGCCGGGGAAGATCAAAGAAACTAAAATCAATGAACCGTTGATAAACTGGCATTCGATCGATGGCAATCTTGCCCTGACTGCGATCAGACAGTCCAAAGGTTGGGCTGCCAATGCCAGTGATAAATCTATGCTGGCTTTTGCTAAGCTATTAAGGGAAAAAGAGGGGATCAACGTTCTGCCGGCCTCAACAGCCGGCCTGATCGCTTTGATCGACAGACATAAAAAAGAGCCTCTCGGCAATGACCGTTATGTCATTATATTGACCGGGAAAAAATCATGAAATATCTTCCTGATGGAAATGCCATAATCTACTGCCAGGGCGCCTTTAACACCACCAATGGAAAAACCGGCCACGGCCTGGTCCGTTTTACCCGCAGATACCATGTACTTTCGGTCATTGATTCGCGCTATTCGGGGAAAGACGCCGGCGAGGTGTTAGACGGAACGCATAAGAATATCCCTATTTTTGCCGATTTGGAAGAAGCGGTCCGCTCGGCCGTCTCTTCGGGAAACAATCCTACCCATCTGGTTGTAGGGCTGGCTCCTGATGGCGGAAGGTTGAGTCCGGAAGCAAGGGACGATGTGAAAAAAGCGATCAAGCTCAAACTTAATATCGATATCGGACTGCATGATTTTCTCACCGAAGATCCTGAGATGATGGGCCTGGCTGAGACTCATGGAGTTTTGATAAGGGATATCCGCAAACCATTG
>CAZLBV010000090.1:0-21406 GCA_964557845.1 uncultured Eubacteriales bacterium
CTACTATCTCATGGGCTGCGGCCTCGCCGTGGCAGCAACCTCGACGCGTAAATAATCCAGATTTATGAATTATTAGTAAAATTGGCCGACTCAATATAATCAATGCTCATATTTGTATGATGGTTACTTTTGTGAAAATTATAACTTGAATCGGTTAAGAAATAAGGTAATTTTATGTCGTCCACTTTTACCCTACGGGCGGACCAATCTCAGCACAAACCCTTGTATATTCAAGTAGCTTTGGAAAGAGTAATTGGTTGTGATATCATGATACTGAGCATTCAAACAACCAAAAATGATGGTAAAGGATAGTAATATGTGGAATGAAGTTGGGTTTAGCTTTAATCACGATGGGATAAAGAGAAAAACAGAGAACCGTTTGATCTTATGGAATCGAGAAAGATTCCTGCTTAGATTATGGGATAAAGACCCTTCGCTCTGGGACGCTTCGCTTGGTCCTCAGATAACGGAGCGATTAGGTTGGTTGGATCTTCCTGACCGGGCAGAGAATGAGATAAAGGAGGTTGAAAATTTCAGCCAGACCATAGATAAGCAAGAAATATCCCATATAGTATTATTGGGAATGGGGGGATCAAGCCTGGCTGCGCAGATGTTATATAAAACCTTGAGGGAAAACAAAGATTATCCTGAACTTTCCGTACTCAGCAGCACTCATCCGGAAGCTGTCCGTGAAATAGAAAATAAGATCGATCCAATGGAAACAATCTTTATTGTTTCTTCCAAGTCTGGGACAACCTTGGAAACTCTATCTTTTTTCCGATATTTTTGGTCTCTTATGAATAAGTATTCTGCAGAACCAGGTAGGCATTTTATCGCCATTACCGATCCTGATTCTTACCTTGATGAGTTGGCGGAAAAAAGAAATTTTCTAAAGATCTTCTATGCTCCGCCTGACGTGGGTGGGCGCTTTTCTGCCTTTACTTCTTTTGGGATCGTTCCCGCAGCCTTAGGGGGTGCGAAAATAAAAAACCTGATAAATTACGCTCAGGAAGAAATGAAAAGGAATAAAACACCGGTTTCTGAGCAAGAAGCTGATGGGATTGTCCTGGGTGCCCTTTTAGGGGAGATGGCACTTGCGGGAAAAGATAAACTCACTTTTGTCACGGATCCTGCCTTAACCTATTTTCCCTATTGGCTTGAGCAGCTCATTGCAGAAAGTTTGGGGAAAAAAGGAAAAGGTATAATCCCGGTTGTTAATGAACCTCAAGCTCAAATAGATTACTATGGAGAGGATAGAGTCTTTGTCCATATTGCCTATGGCAGCCATGGCTCCAAGGATAAAAAACAGTTTATTGAGAATCTTGTATCCAATGGATTTCCTGTGCTTGATTTTAACTTGGAAAACAAGTTTTCTCTTGGCAGGGAAATATGCCGGTGGGAAATCGCAGTGGCCGCTGCAGGAGCTATTTTTAGAGTGAATCCTTTTGATCAGCCGGATGTGCAAAGGTCTAAAGAATTTACGCAAAATGTCATGGAGAAGGGTGGGACCGATAAGATCAAGGAGATCAAAGCCTATTCCATTGAAGATCAAGATAATATCAGGCGTGCTCTTCGCGAGATCTTTCCTGAGCCAGAAGTTAATAAATATATTGCGATTCAGGCCTATCTTCATCAGACATCCGGACTGGATAAAGAATTTGAGGAGATTAGATCTCAGCTTGTAAAAACGACCCATCTTGCGAGCACCCTGGGTTATGGACCTTCTTTTTTGCATTCCTCAGGACAAATGCATAAAGGCGGCAGGGATGTAGGAATATTTATTCAATTGGTCGATGAACCTGTCTTTGATCTGATTGTCCCAGAGACGGATTATTCTTTTTTCCCTATGATCAAAGCCCAGGCTGCAGGTGATTACCAGGCCCTGAGAGAACAAGGGCGTCGAGTTATAAGAATAAATTTAGGAGAATCAGCTGAAAAGGGATTAAAAACATTATTCTCAATAATTCAAAACTTGTGAACTCCTTATTATTTCCTGAATTTAAGCTTGAAATAAATTGCTGTTTATATTATGTTTAAGGCGAAATTTTGGAAAAATAACCAGAGAGTGTTTGATGATGAGTACTGGCTGGAGCTAAACCAAGAAAATATGCAGTTACCAAAAATTTTAAAAATAAGGCAAGTTGAGGTGTTTAGGAGGTATTGATGAAAAAAGGTCTTTTATTCTTCTTGATATTAATATTAGTTTGGATGGGGTTGCCTGCGAATGAATTGGAAGTTATCCAAAGAGCAGGTGAATTATTTGCCAAAAAGAATTTTGAAGAAGCCCTAATAGTTATTGAAGATGGAATCGCAGAGTATGGAGAAACTAAGCCTCTGATTGAATGGCAGTATAAGATTTTAATGCAGATGAGCAGATATAATGAAGCCCTTGAGGCAGCCATTATCAAAGATGATCTAATGACCGAAAAAAACCCCTGGGACTGTCTTGATATAGCCAAGGCATATCTTAACCTTCAGGATTATGACAATGTTTATTACTGGCTCGATGAAGCGGTAGAAAGAGGATTTATCTCTTATAAAGATGAGATTTTTAGTGATTTTAAGGTCCTTGAGGAACAGGCGGATTATAAGGATCTAATTGATAGGATCCGTGCCAAGATCGGCATCGGACAATTTCCTCCAGATTTTACGGTTACTCTTTTATCCGGGGAGAGTTTCAATTTGTATAATCAGGAGAACAAAATAGTGCTGATCGATTTTTGGCTGTCATCCAGCGAGCCATGGTTGAGAGAGGTCCCGGTTTTAAAAACATTTTATGCCGAATATAAAGACCAAGGTTTTGAAATTATTGGTATTTGTTTGGACGAAGATAGAGATGCAATGGCAAGGATCATAGAGGAGAAAGGCATAGGCTGGAATATCGCTTTTTCCGGGATGGGGTGGGACGATGATACCGCCCTCCTTTATGGGGTAAATTCTGTCCCTTCCTTTTGGCTGGTGGATAAAGCCGGGATACTTAGAGAGTACGGACTCCGGGGAAATGAACTTAAGGAATCAATCCAGACTCTATTGAAGGAAGGCCGGGAATAAACCAGGCCAATCGTTCAATTGGATCTGAATTCCGTTTTTTATGTCTGATCATCCTTTTCTTTCATAGTATGGGGTTGCGTGTGTACATGAAAAATTAATACTATATGATATTAATCTATTTTATTATGTGACGAAATTTGTCTTTAATTAACAATAATTGTTGTTTTTTCTGCCAGTAAATTTTTATTTAATCCTAAGCTTTTCATTATAAACAAGTTAAAATCATTCTTTTTTGGCTCGAAATTTGCATGCATTGAGTGGAGAAATAGAGGCATAGATTTGGGCAAGGAGAAAAATGATCAAAAAAAATAAATCAAACGTTTTTCCTTTATTAACCATAGGAATACTTTTCTTTATATTAGCTGGGAGCGGGGAAGCTTCCGATAAAAAGTATGTCGTCAGCGCTGATAATGCCATAATATATCTCAATCCGGACGCCAACAGTCCAGTCATTGAAACCCTGGAAAAAGGAGAATATCTCACATCAGGCAGTCCCAGAAAATTCAGAAAAGTATGGAATTATGTCTATTTTGTTTCGAATAAAAATGGAAAGACCAAAAGCGGATATGTCCATGAGTCTTGTGTGGAAAGGATGTATCATACTATAAAATCAAAAGAGATCGGAGTGTCTGATAAGAGAACTAAAGAGGCAGCCGCAACTCAATCAAGTTCACGGGGAACAAAATGGGGAATGAGCCTTGATCAAGTGATGGTGTTAGAAGGAAACCCAGCCTTGCGTGAAATAACGGATGGGATGGAAATCATCGGGTATCAGAGGAAAGTCCTTGGAAAGGATTGTCTGGTGGGTTATTTGTTTGTTGATAATAAGTTGCTCAAAACGCAGTATAATTTCGTGGAACGTCATTCCAACAAATCCCAGTATTTGGATGATTATGAAAGAGTAAAGACGCTGGTAGCTCAGGAATATGGAAAACCAGAAGGAGAAGCTGTTGATTGGAATGATTCCCATTATAAAAGTGACACCGATAATTGGGGGACAGCTCTCAGCTTAGGTCATGTGAAATACCTAAGTCGATGGCTTACCTCTGAATCCGAGATCATCCTTAGCTTATTCAAAATGGAGAATGATATTTTACTGAGGGTAGAATATTCCGGAAAACAAATAGCGGATTAACCTGGATCATTCACGAGTCAATCTCAACTCCATCCCAACAATAAGTACAGAGCTTTTCTTTGGGGATACCGATTGCCTTAACCATATTTTCCAGTCTTTGGTATTTTAGAGAAGTTAGATTGAGCATTTTTCTTATCTCTTCTACCATAGAATTATAGGCTTCTGACCCAGTTTGGGAGTATTTGAAAAGATCGGCGTTATTGTTCTCTTCCAGCCTTTTTATGGCTTTTCTGGCAGCCAAGTCCAATTCGGATTTTGACCGGGAAAAGTTTAAAAATTTGCATTTATATATAAGGGGAGGGCAAGCGGTGCGCATGTGAACTTCTGCTGCTCCAAAATCAAAAAGCCTTTGAATTGTGTCTTTTAATTGAGTCCCTCTGACTATGGAGTCTTCACAAAAAAGTATTTTTTTGCCTCTTATCAAGGTTTCGATCGGGATCAGCTTCATTTTAGCTACCAGGTCCCTAACTTTCTGGGTCTGGGGCATATAACTGCGTGACCATGTAGGGGTATATTTTACAAAAGGGCGCTGGAAAACTGCACCTGCTTCATTGGCATACCCCAGTCCATGTGCGATTCCGGAATCCGGAATTCCTGCTACCATATCGATCTTAACAGAATCTTCTTTAGCTAATTCAGCACCGCATCTGTTTCTAACCTGCTCCACATTAATATTTTCATAACTGGAAGCAGGATATCCATAATAAATCCATAAAAAGGCGCAGATCTGAAGTTTTTCTCCGGGGGGGATGATCTCATTAATTCCATCACTGGAGAAGAACACTACTTCACCCGGACCTAAGAATTTTTTGATACTGTATCCGAGATTGGGGAAGGCGCAGGTTTCTGTGGTTACTGCATAGCTGCCTGACTTTTCGCCTAAAATTAGAGGAGTCCTACCCATCCTATCTCGAGCTGCATAAATTCCAGAAGGGGTCAGAACCAGGATAGAGCACGAACCTTTTATAGCATTCAGTGCTGATTGAAGTCCATCCTTGAACGATTGTTCTTGATTGATCAGGCCGGCCACCATTTCTGTTGGATTAATTTCTCCGCCGCTCATTTCTGCGAAGTGGATCGACCTTTTCCTGAACATAGATTGTGCCAGTTCTTCCAGATTATGTATGATACCTACTGTAACGATAGCATAATGGCCTAAATGTGAGCGAATAAGAACCGGCTGATCCTCATTGTCACTGATGACTCCGATTCCGATCTTTCCTTTCAGGGTTTTAATATCCATTTCGAATTTTGAACGGAATTGATCATTTTCAATATTATGTATGAACCGGGTAAAGGTTGCTTTTTCCTTTACGGCCAATCCCCCTCTTTTTGTCCCCAAATGGGAGTGATAATCTGTACCGTAAAAAAGATCCATCACACAATCATGTTGAGAAGCAACTCCAAATATACCACCCATTAGACTATCCTCCTCTCCTCTATAGGTCCTTTGCTCCCTTAAAGAGCATATTGAATCAATGGTTTAAAAAACCAGAAACCTGAATCAGGAGAATTCAGTTTATTAAGAAAGAATTAATATGACAAAAAATTGAATAAGTTTCAACTCTAAAGAAAACAATGGTGGAACTAATAAGGAAAAAAATCGTATAATATAACTAACCTGGATTATTCACGAGTCGAGATTGGTTCAGTTACAAGGCGTCGGCGGGTGACGCTGTGGTGATCCACCGCGAACCCGCCGCACCGCAGTAAATGGGCCGAGATCGGCTTGCCTTTAGGTAAAAAATGCCGATATAAAATGAAAATTATAAACTATAAACTGATAGAAAAAATGTTTTTTGTAAAATATTCCAACTTCATGATAATAAATTGTTTAATAGTAACATCGGCATTTTTTTATGAATAGTTCAGGTTAATAGGGAGGATAGTATGAAAAAATTTATATTGATTTTTTCGCTGATGGTGATTATTCTTTTTATAAATGCCTGTATCATTGCCGTTATCGAGCATCCGGAGTCAAGTAAGCCGCCAAAGTTAAATGAATTTCACCGTATTCTTCCTATGCGTTCAGGCACAACCCTCTCGATCGACAATCCACACGGAAATGTTGAGGTTCAAGGTTGGGACCGGGAGGAAGCAGAAATTTTTGCGGATATCTTTTTACCTTTGCCTCATAAAACCAATTTTAGATGGGCATGGAATCTGAAACCGGCTGAAGTTGATGTGGATCAATTTGAAGACCTGATCAAGATAACGACAACTATGAAAGAAGAGAAGGAATCAAATTATGTAGATTATTTTATAAGGGCTCCTGAGTCAGTAAAATTAAAAGATATATTTGTAGAGAGCGGAAATGTTTTCATTTATGATCTCTACGGGGAGGTTGTGACTGAAATTCTCTATGGAGATCTTGAAGTTGATAATTTCTCAGGCTCATTGATCGCCAATGTTGTCAGCGGTTCTGTCCAGGCAACTATTTATGACCTGAGAATGGAAGATAAGATCTTGATCAACACCAAAGAGGGTGATATCGTCATATATTTGGAAGAGGATGTGATTGTAAAGGTTGAAGCAGATGTGCTCAATGGAGAAATATTCAGTGATTTTGATTTGGGAGAGATAAAACCTAAAGAAAAGATTACAGCTCAAATAGGAGAATTAGAAGGAGGAGTGTTGTCCTTGAATGCGGCCAATGGGGATATCTGGATAAAAAAAATAAATCAATAAAAAGGAAAAGTTATGAATGAAAAAAACAAGGTTATTTTTACGGTAGCGGCATTTCTTGTCGTCATAGCTCTGGGAATCGCAATTTATTTTATTTTTTTCCAAGAAAAACCTGAAAAGATTTCTCCGGCTGAACAGGTAGAAGAATCGGTTGTGCTTCCTGATGAAACAATCGAAGAATCTGAAGCTGAAGGGGCAACCTATGAACTCATTGATGTGGATGTAGAGGAAAGTGATCCTTTAGTGCGCGATATGGTCAAAAATATTTCCACAAATCCAAAACTCATCCAATGGCTGATGACCAAAGATATCATTCGAAAATTCACGGCTGCGGTGGATAATATTGCCAACGGTTTGAGCCCAAGGGCACATATTGATTTTTTCCAACCAGATGGTGAATTCGATGTTTTAGAAAAAGACGGTTCGCTCTATATAGACCCGGAGTCTTATCAACGATATGATCCGGTTGCGAATGTTTTTGCTACTTTGGATGCAGAGGATACTGTTACTTTATTCCGGCGCTTTAAACCAGTTATTGATGATGCCTACATAAATTTAGGCTATCCCAATACAGATTTTGAAGTGACTTTAAAAAAAGCGATAAATGAACTTCTGGAAGTTCCTGTAGTTAAAGATGTTTTGCTGGAAAGTAGGGTCATTTCGTACAAAATGGTAGATCCTGAACTCGAAAAACTGAGTCAGGCTCAGAAGCATCTTATCCGTATGGGGCCTGAGAATATAAGAAGAATCCAACAAAAACTCCGTGAGCTTAGATCAGCCCTGGACAGCATAAAATAAAATTTCCTTTTAATCCCAGATAAAGGGATTTTCTTTTTTGAAATCAGGGATACGGTGGTCTTCGGTATCAAACGAGACCGGCTGGACAAAAAGCGTTGAGAACTCCAACCGCTGGGCGTGTAGAAATACTTTTTTGTATTCTTTAAAAGTGAGCGGCCTGTTGATCTCTGATGGTGCTCTGAAACAGGGGTAATACTGGCTCATAAGACTTACGCTAACATCTGTAGAGATTTCGTGGGCGATAAAATCTAACAATTTAAAAGATTCCTCAATGTGGCCTGGTAAGACAAGATGCCTGATGATCAAACCTTGAGTTGCTATTCCTTCTTTATCTAAGAACAATCCAGATTGCTGCCGGTACATTTCCTGGATGGTGGTTGACGCAAATTTAAAGTAATCATCAGCTGATGAGTATCTGTTAGATGTTCGGCTGTAAAAGTATTTCAGATCCGGAAGATAGATGTCTATAATTCCTTCAAGATTACGGATTATATTAGCTTTTTCATAACCATTGGAGTTATAAACAATGGGTAGATCTAATCCTTTTTGAAGGGCGATCTTTAATGCTCTTAAAATAGGAAGAACAATATGACTGGGGGAAACCAGGTTGATATTCAGGGCACCATTTTTCTCAAGAAACAGCATTTTTTCTGCAATTTTTTCATCACTCATTATACTTCCGTGATTTTCCCAGCTTATTTGATAATTCTGACAAAAGAGACATTTAAGATTGCATCCGGAAAAGAATAACGTACCAGATCCGGATCGCTTCTTACCCTTCTTGGCTTTCATTTTTTGGGAACAATCGGTTAATCCACTGAGAACGGGTTCTTCACCGTAATGAATGAGAGCATGGGAAAGCTTTGCCTCAGATCCTGTTTGGCAGAAACCTAGATCGTTCCGGTTTCGATCGACTCCGCATTCTCTCGGACAAAGCCGGCACTCGTTTTCGTGTTCTTGAAGTTCTACCAAAGCGTTATCGATCGCCTTGATTTTTTCCGATCGGTTCATTGGTATATTTTACACTATTCTCATGCCGAAAGAACAAGCAGTATGAATTGGCGGTATTTTTTATTAATAGTACAGGTTGAGTAATAATCCAGGTTAAAAGATATATTTTATCAATAAGAATCCCAGAATGATCAGAAAAAAGAAGAGAAAAGCCAGAAGATTGAAGTATTTATCAATAAAACTTTTTATGCTCGGGCCGAATTTCCTGAAGAGCGCTGCTATGGTGAAGAAACGCAAAGAACGGCTCAAGGTGGAAGCGATAATAAAAGGAACAAAACTCATTTGGAAAACCCCGGAGGCGATCGTGAAGACTTTATATGGAATGGGAGTAAGTCCTGCCAGAAAGACATACCAAAAACCGCTTTTTTGATAATGAAAGAGTACCTTGTTAAAAGTCTCTTGAGTAAATCCTGGGATGTATTTGAAGAAAAAAGAATCCACAGCTCCCCAGAGTCCGAAACCTATCAAATATCCTGCCATCCCTCCTAAGACTGATCCAATTGCAGTATATAAAGCGAATCTCCAGGATTTGGTGATCGAGCCTAAACAAAGGGCGATCAGCAGGACATCAGGAGGGATGGGAAAAAAGGAGCTTTCTGCAAACGCCAATAAAAAGAGGGCAAGTGAACCATAAGGTGTTTCCGCCCAATGAAGAACCCAATCATATAGTTTACGAAAGAATTTCATGATCGATATTTCCTAGACCGTTTTTTTCTTCCAGTTCTTTAAGATTTAGATAATCAGTAGTGTCTTTTTGTAGTGGGGTAACAGAGATGAATCCTTTCTCAACCACCCGGACATCACTGTCTGTTTCTCCTATGGGCTTGGGAGTTCCTGTGCCGACCCAGTAATATTCTCGGTTACGAGGGTCCCTTTTGGATATGATCTCTGGGTTATATCTTTTTTGTCCCAATCTGGTAAGTTTGATCCCTTTTACCGGGGGAGGGGGCACATTTATGTTTAAAATAAAATTTGATTCCGGTCGGTTTTTCAGCCACTTTTCAGCTATGGAAAGGGCAATTTTGGATGAGAAGTCAAAATAATAAATTCCTTCTTCATCCGGCAGAAGAGAAACAGCAATGGAGGGAATTTGCATGAATCCTCCCTGAAAAGCTCCGGCTACAGTGCCGGAATAGGCCACGTCCTGCTGCCCCAGATTGGGGCCGGGATTGATTCCTGAAACCAGCAAGTCTGGTTTGCGGGGGAGCAGATGTTGAACGGCCATATAGACACAGTCACAGGTTGTTCCTGATACGCCAAAGGTCCTATCATTTTCTTTTCTAACCCGGATTGGCTGATGAAGAGTTAATGCCATAGACGTGGCGCTTCGTTCGCTGTCGGGCGAGACGATATAACAATCTCCGAAACTTTGAAATTTATCTTTGAGAGCAAGTATTCCTTCCGAATAATATCCATCATCATTGGTTAAAAGGATCATCCGGTCATTCATTGTAATTGTCTATTGATATCCAAAAAGAAATTTTAAAGAGCGATTGTATCATTAACCGAAAATTTATGGAATGTTTTTATTGAATAATTTTGGCTGATCGAATCAGCTTATGTGACTTCAATGAGTACTTCCGCCACAGAATTCCCTTTTTCGGAAAACCAGAAAACCAGCTCTTTTTTAAGATCAAATTTAAGGATCCACCGGCCTTTTTTATCCGGAGCAGTCAGGCTAGTTTTAAATTCAATGGACTTTCCGGGGAGAACTTCATCAGGAATGAGTATGGTTTGATAATCCCTGTCAAATAGAATATTGTTTTCAGTGAAAAGTTGAACTCCCAAAGCTATTCTATGTGACGTTCCGGATGGGATCCATTTGAAATTTCCCCGGTTGGTTAGAGTAATAGATAATTCGATCGTCTGTCTTGGTGGTATAAATGATTGGTCCGTCTCTATTAGAATATCGCTGTTATAATCAAAATCTGGGATTTCGGAAAAGATTTCTTCACCGGTAAGGGCTTCCTGCCCCTCTTTATGTAAAACAGCATGGATCGAGGTGAAAACAGTATTGAAAAACCTCAGAATGACATGGGGGCGTTTGTAAATTTCTTCGGGCAGTTTTATCCAATTGTAAAAGTATTCCTGCTCTATTCTGAGATCAAAATCTTGGGAAACCCTAAAACCGGCTTTATGATATAGGGACATTAATTCCTGAAAGAAAAAAGGATTTACATTTGGGGATTTCGTGCCTCTGGCCGTTAATTTCAATTCGGTTGTAATTGAGGCGATTCCCCCTGGCTTTAAAACCCGGTACATTTCTTTTAGCGACTGAAGTATATCTTTTTTTTCCCCGAAGTGTTCGATCGATGAGGCTGAAAAGACAAAATCGAATTTTTGGTCAGGAAAATCCAGGTTAAGAGCATCCATCCGGAAAAGTTGCAGTTTATCATGATCATAGGGAAAAGGAGCGTATCGCTCTGTGGATAGGGGGATATCAGATTCATCCTCTCCTCCGTAATACCGCCCCCCATATAAATCGATCCCATATACCTTTTTGATTTTATAGGTAAGATAATAAAGAAGATGCTCCCTGCCTGCACCGATCGCCAAACAGACAGAATTTGGCGTCAAATAATGCAGGTGTTTTAGAGCCATGATAATTTGAATATGCTCCCAATCCTTTCTGTGAAATCCCGCTGCGTCTATTCGATGTTTTAGTTCCCTTGCGGTTTTAGCCCACTCCGGATTATAAATATCAGCCACTTGACAGATTTTATTAAGAGGTATGGAATCCTTACGATCCTGTGAGATTACATCTGTCGGAACTATGTCAAATAGTACCTTGTCAAATGGTTTAATGAAGAGCCGGTAGAATTTGTTCGAGAATAGAATATGATTTAATTTGTATTTGGCTCGAGACAAAGGATTTTTTTTCATATGATCAAAATTCCGGATAAATTGATAAAAAATATGGTACTTTTGTCAAAGGTTCTCCGGTAATTTTCCGGATTTTAAACCTTATTTGATAAAGGTAGGATTGTTTATAAGGATAATTGGGAGGATCGGCATAATCGAAAGTTTCGAAACCTTTGCTTGTTTTACCCTGATACACTTTCTCATCAAAGCCGTAAATCTCGACATCAAAAACACCTTCCGTCTCTCCAAAACTCAAGATAAGATTTTTGATGGGACGAAAAGATGTGAAGTTGAAGGTGTATTCATAATTGTCCTTATGCAGATAGAATTCCCCTGGATTCCGCATTATAGAGTGTCTTTCCAGAGAATAAAATCCCACTTTTTTTGCCGGAGAATATTCTGCTTTACGGGGCATATACAAAACAAGATGAGGGGAGGCAGTAAACCAAAGGGATAATATAATTAAAAACACCGATGCACAAATTACTTTGAAAGAATAATTCCGTGGAAGTTTAAAGCTTCTTTTTTTTATATAAAAGACGATGAACAGGATGATAAGTCCCAGCCAGACATAGTTAGGTATATATTTCAAGTTATTGATCTTGACAAAAGAGGGAAGGATCCCCGGCAGATAAAAATCGAGAGTGCTTAAGGATAGGAATAAACCTCCTGCACGGAAGGTGTATTCATGCGTGGTAGGCTGATATAGATGAGATGGATCGTTTAACAACAAGACCGTTAGGATCAGGGCGGCGACCGCAGAAAAACCAAAGAGAATTGAATATATTTTTTTCTTGTTAGATATCAGAAAATATCCCACCAGTATGATTCCTATCCAGGAGATAGAAGTCAACACCCTGCCTTGAGGGCAGCCTCCTTGTCTGTGAGCAAAAAAGGCATAATTAAAAATGTAGGGTAAGGGGATCAAGGAAAGAAATATAAAATCTTTTTTGGACCTTCGAAATAGTTCTACCAGTCCAAGCAAAGAAAAAAAATAAATGGGTGAATACAAAAGCAATCCATCTCTCTGGTCAAGAAAATAATCCAGAAAAGAATCTATTCTTAAATTCAAGGGAGTTTTCCACATGACTTCCTTAAAAGCTTCAATGGATTCAGGCGTTAATACCCCTTCATATATTGCAATAGGATTTAGAGTCCCATAAAGGGCATAAATGTAATAATAATTTAAGCCCAAAGAAAGTAACGGGAAAAACAAGAAGTATGAGATCTTCCATCCTGCTTTATGATTCTTTAACAACAAATAGATGCATACCAGCATTAAAGTCCAAAAGATCATATTATATTTCAGCCCAAACCAGGCATAAAGCGAAAGCAAAAAGCCAAGAAATAGATAGTGAGGAATCCTTAAAGGTTGGGAGGAACGGATTTTTCTGAAGATAAAGAGGGAAAAAAGAGCAATGGAAACTTCAGGGTAAAGATGGATGGCAT
Source organism: uncultured Eubacteriales bacterium (assembly GCA_964557845.1). Classification (GTDB taxonomy): domain Bacteria; phylum Acidobacteriota; class Aminicenantia; order Aminicenantales; family Aminicenantaceae; genus CAZLBV01. Next base: position 12,992 of record CAZLBV010000090.1, read on the forward strand.
AAAATAAAATAGGTGAGGTGAAAGAGTATATACCCCAAAGGAGCAAAGATATTTTTTCTTGTTTAAAATGTTCTTGAGCAAAGAGAAATACCTGAAGCCCGAGTAAAACTGCCCAAATTGATAAGCTTCCTTTGAGGATGAATATGAGGGCTCTCCCCTCAAATAAACGGCTGAACCAGTAAAAGGGAAGCATGAGAAAGGAAATTCCCGGCTGACTGATAGGATAGGCCTTTTCCTGTCCCTCCTTTCCAAACCGGGCATAGGCCCTTAATCTTAGATTTGGATAGATCTCCCGGGGATAGAAATTAAAATGGTCATTATTTTTGTAGTTGTTAAGAACATTGATATCCTGGTCAGCATATAAACTATGGGTGGTGAGAAGGTAGTAAGGTTCATCCCCTGTAAAGGCAAAACCATGGTAAACCATACACAAGGTCGCAAGATTGTAGATTAAAAAGGCAGCCGTAAAAAGAATTAAAAGCTTCTTTTTGGTAGAAAGATGGGAAAATCGTGTGATCATTTTGTCAGCATAAGATTTGATCCTGGATCGAATATGCGGTTGAGAAATCTTTAAAAATAAAAGAGTCATACCGGTAAAAACAGCCAGCCAGACCATGCGGATACTCAGGTCAGAAGAGGTTGTATATCGGGAAAAAAGGAGAGGGGAAAACAAAAAAATCCCCAGGGGGATAAGATTGATCAAATTTAGAGTATGGATTTTTTTTTGATTCAAACTAAAAAAAATATTTTCGATTTTTGACCATAACTGCCACAGCAGTATCAGCAGTAAAAAAGATACTAACGTAACAGCTGTCAAAAAAAATAAAGAAGGGTGAAAGGAGTGATCACGGATAGAAAACGAATTTATATTAAATACAAAGTAGAGATAAAAAGTTATCCCCGCAGCCAGGACCAATAGTAAAGCAGCAGGTACTATTGGTTTTTTTATTTCCATAGTCTTCTGTAATACTTAACTTTTCTATCTGTGTCAAGATTACAATCCATTCTCTTTATGACCGGATTTTTTTACTCTTATCAGGTTTTCCAGGATGTTATTGATGTCATGTGCTGGTTGTTGACAGGAGTAATCCTTGCAAAGATAAGCAGTTGCACGATGGCCTTCCATTTGGTATGGAATAGTATAAGGTGCAATTTTGTGGATGTCGGGATCAGTCTCCTCGGCCGGGATATACAAGAAGACTTTATTGGGAATAAAATTATTTTGAATGGTTTTAAGCATTTCTTTTGTGTCAGGAGCATCGCGTTTTCCTATTATGACGATCTCATAAACCGGGCCTTCTGCAAAATCCTTAGCGCAGAGAAAATAGGAATAGGCAGCAGGATGTTTTGAAATCTCTCCGGAAAAAGTATCTATCATTTGGAAAGCCATATTCTCCAATTCTTCAGAACCCGATATCCTGGCTAAACGGAGAAGATTAAGTACTTGAACCGAATTTCCTGAGGGAACGGCGCCGTCGTATAATTCTTTTCGACGGGTGAATAAAGATTCACTCAGGTCGCTGGAGAAAAAGAATCCTCCTTTTCCTTTATCCCAGAAATGTTTAATAAAATAGGTGTTGAGATCAAATGCTTTCTTTAAATAAGCAGGTTGAAATACCGCCTCATATAGTTCCAGCAATCCCCAAATGAGAAACGCATAATCATCAGCGTATCCTGCATGAGAAGACTCTCCATCCCGATAACGGTGATAGACGCCACCATCAGCCATGTGCATTTTGTCTGAAATGAAGTCCATGGCATGCCCGGCTGCTTCTGCATATTCGGGTTTTCCCAATGCTTGGGAAGCTTTGGCCAAAGCTGCGATCATCAAACCGTTCCAGTCTGTCAATACTTTATCATCACGGAGAGGTTTTACCCTTGTTGCCCTTTTTTGTAAGAGATTTTCCCGGATAGATTCAATTTTCTTTCTTAAGACATTTTCCGTCATACCCAGTTTGGAAGCGCTTTCTTTCCAGGAAAGGGGTTGGTAGATCAGGTTTTTTCCGGTTTTTTGCCCGGTGGATTCATCAAAAAAATTTCCTTCTGGATCGATCGCATAAAATTTTTCGAAGATTTCAGCATCCTGTTTGGAGAGCAGCTTTTCGATCTCACCTTTTGTCCAGAGATAATATTTGCCTTCTTCTCCCTCGCTGTCTGCATCTTCAGCTGAGTAAAAGGCGCCTTCAGGCGATGTCAATTCTCTGTGAACATAATCAATGGTTTGTTCTGCTATATCTTTGTAACTGCTGTCTCTTGTTGCCTGATAAGCTTCTGAAGATGCATAAACCAGCAGGGCTTGATCGTAAAGCATTTTTTCAAAATGAGGTAGTTTCCAGAAAGGGTCAGTAGAATATCTATGAAATCCAAAACCTATCTGATCAAAAATTCCGCCTCGGTGCATAGAATCAAAGGTTTTTGCTGCCATATTCAAAGCATGCTGATTTCCTGAACGTTTCCAGAACCGGTACAGAAACATGAGTTTATGGGGAGTTGGGAATTTGGGTGAATAATTAAAACCACCATTTTCTTGATCAAAAGAGCTGCTTAGGTCTGAGTAAGCTTTTTCGAGAAGTCTTTGGTCGGTTGTGCCTTCAGTTGATGCTTGGTCAGATGAACGTAGAGAATCAATGATTTTATCAGCTGTATTAAAGATATCCTCTTTATGCGACATCCACAGCTTTCGAATTTCTGGAATGAGTTCCATCAGCCCGATTAAGTTCGCACGCTGATGTTTAGGAAGATAGGTGGCAGCAAAAAAAGGTTTTTTTTCTGGAGTGAGAAAGATCGTCAGAGGCCAGCCTCCTCTGCCGGTTAAAAGTTGGCAAATGGCCATATAGGTGTTATCAATGTCTGGCCTTTCCTCCCGGTCCACTTTGATCGGAATAAATGTTTCATTTATCAGTTTTGCAACCTCGGCATCTTCAAAAGATTCTTTTTCCATGACATGGCACCAATGACAGGTAGAATATCCGATCGACAAAAGGATTGGTTTTTCTTTTTTCTTAGCCGTATTAAAAGCCTCTTCTCCCCATGGAAACCAATCGACCGGATTATAGGCATGCTGCAAGAGATAGGGACTTTTTTCGTTGATCAAACGGTTTGTTTTTTTCTCCATCTGTCTTCAGCTTTATTTTATTATAAAAAACTCCGAGATCGCAGAATCATGATTATTAACAGGTATTAATCAGAGATTATATCCATTAGGGTTAATTCATATATGAGAGTGGAATTGGGGGATATGAAAAACCTTTTCTCCCCTTGTTTTTCAGGTCCATAGTATCCTTGAATTCCGTAGGCTAAAGCCGCAGGAACTATCAAAATTCTTTTTTCTCCTTTTTTCATATTAGCGACCGCTTCATCAAATCCTGGGTTTAAACCGCTTTTGCCCAGCTCAAAGGTAAATATTTGAGGTTCTGTTCCGTATTCAGGTTTTCCATCTTCCAGAGTGCTGATAAAATTTTTCCCTTCTAAAGTACTGCCTGAATATATAGCCTTGATCAGGTCGCCCGCCTGGGGAGTTTCTCCTTCACCTTCTTCAAGGATCACATATTTTAAACCGCTATTAGTAGATATCGCTTCCGGCCAGGTATTTTGGGTTCTTTCATTTTCTTTGAGAATTTTTTCCTGTTCTTCCTGGGTCTGCTTTTCTTTTGCAGTTTGTAAAAGCGCAGTGAAAGTTTTATGGTCGCATTTGAGTTTTTTTGCCTTCTTTCCTATTCTGATTATGTTGATCGAAATAATCTCATCCCCGATCTGGATGTCCTTGACCACTTCCATGCCACTGAATACTCTGCCGAAGAGAGTATAGTCTCCATCCAGATAAGATCGGTCTCCCAAAGTTATATAAAATTGGCTCCCATTTGTATGGGGTCCGGAGTTAGCCATTCCTACCATTCCCGGCTGACAATGGCTTAATGCCGGATGTATTTCATTCGGTATGGTATACCCGCATCCGATTTCTCTTTCAGTATTCGGGGCCCCCGCTTGGATAACATGTCCCGGAACAACCCGATGGAATCTGGAACCTTCATAAAAAGATACCCCTAAGGGAAAAACGCTGTTTTCAATAGTTCCTTCAGCTAATCCACAAAAATTTGTGACCGTAAGAGGAGTTTTTTCAAATTCCAATTGTATGACGATCATTCCCTTGGTAGTAGAGATTTCGGCATACATTCCTTCAGGATATTGTTTAGGGTTGCAGGCCCATGAGGTGAGTATGGTGAAAAATGATAATAAACAAAATATCCTGCTGAAATGATTAAACATTTAAACCTCCAGAGGGAGTTATTGTAACCTATAAATGAAAAAAAATGAATAAGCCGGGGCAGTGAGATCGGTGCTCCCGTAAGGTAAAAATTGCTGATAAGAAAATGAAAAAATAACACATAAAAATTGATATGAATATATTCTAAAATGGTAAAATCAGTTAATATGAAACAGTTTATTATAACAATCAGCAATTTTTATGAATAATTCAGATTATAATCATCGTATAGGATGAGATTTAGCCAGGTAATATCACCCCCATTTTCACCTGTAAAGGTAATTGTAATAAAAGAGATAAAATCATAGATTTAAGTGGGAGGAGAAGGTTGAGGAGTGATATATTCTACCATAATATAAATATTTTCAGCGGGAATCAAGGTGGATAAGAGTATGTCCAAAAAACAATTAAACAACAGAAATTTCAGAGAACTTTTTTCCTCATTAGGAAAAGATGTTCAAGCACTTAAAGACCTTTACCAGAATATAGAACTGGCACGCAAAGATCTTTTGAAAAAACATGAAGAGTTGGAATCATTAAACCAAAAGTATCATAAATCACAAGAAGAGATCAAATCCGCCAATCAGGAACTGGAAGCGGCTGCAGAGGAACTGCGGGCATCAAATGAAGAGCTGGAAGCCACTTCAGAGGAACTTCAAGCTTCCAATCAAGAACTTGAGACAGCCAATCACGCTCTCTATGAAAAAAGCCGCGAGCTTGAAAACCTATTGCTGGCGATCGATGATTCCTTGATTGTTGTCGATGAATCTCTAAACTTAACTCATATCAATAAAGCGGGCTTAGACATGGTAGGCTTGAACAAACCTGAAGAAGCTATAGGAAAAAAATGTTATTTTGTTTACCACGGCAGGCAGGATCCTTGTCCTGGTTGTCCTTCTTTAGAAGCCTTTAAAACCAAAAAATCCGTCTTTATTGAAAAATACAGTCAAGGTATAGATCGTTTTCTCGCTGTAAGTGCTTCACCTGTTCTGGATAAGAACAATAATGTGATCAAGGTTATTGAAATTTCCAGAGATATTACAGCACGAAAAGCAGCCGAGGAAAATATAGAAAAAAAGGCAGCCCAGTTTTCTCTGCTGTATACAGTGGGGAAAAGGTTAACCAAAGAACTGAAACTCGATGCTCTCTTAAAAGAGATCGCGGTGTCTATTAAAGATGCCTTCAATTTTCATGGAGTTATGCTGTTGTTATTGGATGAGGATGAAAAAGAATTGACGCTGGCGGCGAATGCAGGCGCTTATGAAAGTGTTTTTCCCGGAGACCTGAAAATACCGGTAGGAAAGGGATTAACTGGAAAAGCGGTTGAGGAAAAGAGAATAAAAAAATGCAATGATGTTACTAAAGATCCTGATTTTTTCTTGTTATCCAATGAATTTACCCGATCTGAGTTGGTTGTCCCGATACATAAAGGAAAAAAAATTATAGGAGTTCTGGATATCCAAAGTAATTTTCTAAATGCTTTTAATGAATCTGATGTCCAATTAATGGAGACATTGAGTTCTCAGATAGCTTCTGCAATTGAAAATGCCCGTCTTTTTCAACAGGCGAAAGAAGAGATAAAGCAGAGAAAGGCAGCTGAAGCCAAAGAACGGAAGAGAGCAAAAGAGCTGGAAAAACTCAATCAAAGAATCATTAAGTCACAAAAAGAGCTTAAGGAAACCAATGATGAACTCAAGGCTGCTCATGAAGAAATGCAGGCAGCAAATGAAGAACTGGAAGCGACTTCAGAAGAATTGCGGGCTTCCAATGAGGAATTAGAAGCTGTTACCGAAGAACTCAAAGCAGCTAATATGGAAATGGAAGCCGCCAACGAAGCTTTGATTGATAAGAGTAATTATCTAGAAAGTCTATTTGCAGCCATTGATGATCCTGTGATGGTTGTTGATCAGAAGCTTAATCTTACCTATTTAAATAAAGCCGCACTTGATCAGTTGGGCTGTGAAAATCCAGGTGAACTTATTGGGAAAAAATGCTATCAAGTTTTTCACAATCAGAATGAACGTTGTGTGGGTTGTTCAGCCTTGAAAGCTTTTAAAACCAAGAAACCGGTATATCTTGAAAAATACAGCCCGGGAATTAATTCCTATGTATCCATCAGTTCATCTCCCATAGTGGATAAAAACAATAATGCCACTAGAGTGATCGAGATTGCGCGGGATATTACAAAACGGAAACATGCCGAGGAAGAAGCTAAAAGAAATGCTCTGCAGTCATCACTGCTTTTAGAGATTGGCCGTCGTCTCAGCAGTGAGTTAAATCTGGATGCGCTCTTGAAGGAAATTGTCGCAGTGATCTATGAATCCTTTAAATACTATGGTGTGATGTTGATGTTGATGGATAAGGATAGGAAACATCTTTCTCTTCGGGCTATCAAGGGACCTTATTCTAAGCTTATTCGTCCCAATTTTAAAGCTGATATTGGACGAGGGATGATCGGAAAAGCAGCGGAAAAAGGAAAGGTCTTAATTAGTGGCGATGTAAGTAAAAATAAGGATTATGTCCGCGAAAAGAATGATAAAGCCTACTCCATGATCGCTGTTCCTATTCAAGAAGAAAACAAGGTTATGGGTGTGTTAGGGGTCTTAAGCACTGAAAAGCATGCTTTTAAAGACTCTGATATCCGGGTTATAGAGACATTGGCAACTCAGATAGTTTCTGCTATTAGAAATGCGAAGCTATATGAGGCAGTTCAAAAGGAATTGCTCCAGAGAACATTGGCGGAAGAAAAGATCCAGAAAGAAGCTGTTAAACTTTCGGCTATTATTTCAGGGATGGAAGAGGGAATAATAGTTACCGATTTAAAAGATAATATAACCGAAATAAACGATTTTTTTCTCGAAATTTTGAACCAAGAGAAAAAAGAACTTATAGGAAAGAGTGTCTGGAATATTCCCTTTGGTCAGTTAAATGATGAGCTGCAGTTTTATTTTGCGAAATATAAAAATAATTTTAGGGCATCCCATGTTCTCATTCAAAAACCGTGGGAAAACAAGGAAGTAATGGTACGGCTTCAACCGATTATGCGGAGAAACCATTATGAAGGAATGGTGCTTAATCTTATTGATGTTTCCGAACTGGTTGAAGCCAAGAACAGAGCCCTGTCAGCGGATAAAGCAAAAAGTGAATTCTTAGCCAATATGAGTCATGAAATACGAACGCCTATGAACGGTGTTTTAGGTATGACGGAGCTTGTTTTAGATACCAAATTGACTGAAGAGCAGAATGAATATGTAGAAGCAATAAGGACCTCTGCGGAATCATTAATGACTGTTATCAATGACATCCTTGATTTCAGCAAAATAGAAGCTCGAAGGATCGAATTGGAGAAAATAAATTTTGATTTCCGGGATGCCATTGGGGATATGGTTTCGGCCCTGGCTGTTCAGGCACATAAAAAAGGTTTGGAACTTGCTTTTCAGGTTGACAAGGAGATTGAAGACAAAGTTGTCGGAGATCCCGGACGTTTGCGTCAGATCATACTCAATTTAGTCAGTAATGCGATTAAATTTACCGACAAGGGAGAAGTGATTCTCTCTATAAAACAAAAAGAAAAAAATAAGGATAATATTCTTCTTTATTTTACGGTTTCAGATACAGGGATCGGAATTCCAAAGGAAAAGCAGAATATTATCTTTGAAGCTTTTTCTCAGGTAGATGGGTCGTCTACCAGAAGTTATGGTGGGTCAGGATTGGGCCTGGCTATTACAACCCAGTTGGTAAAGTTGATGGGTGGGAATCTCTGGGTCGACAGCGATGTTGGTAAAGGCAGCACGTTTCATTTCACCTTGCGCTTCGGTCTTCAAGAGCATCCTGAAATATTCCCCAAACCCAAAGCGTTAAAAGACCTTGAAGAAATGCCGGTTTTGATCGTGGATGATAATGCGACCAACAGATCCATTTTGGAACAGATGCTGCTTAATTGGGGTATGCGCCCGACAGTTGTTCCTGATGGTAAAAGCGCTTTAGAAGTTATCGATAAGGCTTTAAAAAACAAAGAACCCTTTCCGCTAGTGCTAGTCGATTGTCATATGCCGGGGATGGATGGGTTTACATTGGCAGAGAAGATCAAATCCATACCTGAAGTAGCCAATTCTACCATCATGATGCTTACCTCCGGGGGTATTCGCGGA
>CAZLBV010000091.1:0-6906 GCA_964557845.1 uncultured Eubacteriales bacterium
GCCAGGTTGGTCAGGTCATAGGTGGCGTAACTGATGAGGCCGAGAAAGGCACCATAAAGCAGTGCATTGAGCGGAGCCCCTGCCACCAGAGCTGGACGGATCACAAAGACCACCAGGCCGACGATAAACAGCAGATAAAAGAGCAGAGCCGCAGTCCAGTTCACTTTAGGGGCCATCAATTCGCCCAGATGCTTGCGGTAAAATCCCTTGGCCACAACCCCCAGCCAGATCATGTCTATCACAAAAAAAACCACCAGAGTGATTAAATAAAGCAGGAAGATCTGTTTGAATGCCATTTTTCCTCCTTAGATGCCGCCATTATAGCATGACTAAAAGGAGATAGAAATCATCAATTCTGGTCAATTTTGGTGACATCAACCTTTATAATCAGAAAATTTACCTGATCTTTACCGCCGCCATAATATTTATTTGTTTTGATGAATTGATTCGAAGGTGAATTGAGTGTTCGGTGTCTTTTTAAATTCCTTTACCTATTTTGTGAATCATCTTTCCTAGTTACTTTTTTCCTGAATGATTAATCCTTATCGCCTTATCAAATTCTTTCCAGTGTGCATCTGTCATTCTGCCCGGGGTAAACAGGCAGATGCCCGCCGCGCCATTTTCCATGGAGGAGAGAATGGCAGTGCCGATTTCTTCCGGAAGCAGGCCATGATTTTCCGGATCTTTTTCTTCACTCTTTTTTTCAGGATTTGGGCAGATGAACAAACCGCTGAAAAGCGGAGCTTTACCTTCAAGCGCTTCGACTCCTTCTCGGGTCATTTTGCCCACCCATTCAGGTCCTTCCAGGTAGAAGTCGTTGTAATGCATTGGGTAAAAGGCGTCAATATTCCATTTGTCCCAGTCTTAATTAAAAAAGCCCCAATGTCAATTAGGGCATAATTTTCATCCTGCAGCCTCATGGTACCAATAACAGCTTCGCTGAGTTAAACTCAATATAATAAAAGAATCAATAAAAAGCTTCCAGGGGAAAGGATTTCTTAGAATCAATTTTTCCCGCCAGAAATTAGTTTTAAGATAAAAAAGTAGATCGAACTGCTGACAAGTAATAATCACAGTTTAAATTCTTCGTTGTCGACCAGTCTGAAGAGGTTATTGACCGGAGAGTGATTGAGCTCCCTCAGCATTTTTTTTACTATATTTTTTTTAATCCGGTCTATGCTTTTCTTTTTTCGCCGGTCGATCTTTATCTTGGCTCCGGCGATCATATCATGTCCGCCGGCAGTCCCGTATCTGGGTATGACTTTCTTGATGACCCGAGAAGCATTGGCATCGATGTTGGATGTGCGAAGCGATATGAAGATCAGATTTCCATAGGAACCAATGCATATGGACCAGGTGATATTTTTGATCCGCAGAAGGAAATCCGCCATTTCAGCCACAAAATCCGGATAAGGAAGCTGATCGAAAATTACCCCCGTCAGATTTTTATAATAGAAAGTATTGAGCAGACCTTCTGAAAGATGGGAGATGAATTCCTTAGAGATGGCCGGGAATTGGATCTTGGATAATTGGGCGAAACTTACTTGGGGGAGGAGCTTGAGGTAAGCGTTTTCATCCGCAGGACTGCCTTCTCGCCCCAGGTTCTGGGTTTCACTAAAAATGGCGTAAAATAGTGCCGTAGCCATATCCTTTGGGATTGGAATGTTTAGTGCAACGTAATATTCATAGATAATGGTCGAACTGGCGCCGTAATCAGGCCGGATGTCCCTAAAAGGTATTTTGGACGTTTTTCTGGATAAAGGGTGATGATCGATAATCCCAACAGGAACCGCGCCGTCCGGCAGAGTCACATTTCCGGTGTAAGGCTGGCAATCCACAAGGATCAACTGGCGGTCTTTCCTGCGGGCCATATTTTTTGTCCTGGAAAGAGGAATTTTTAAGTTTCTGATCAGGGCTTTATTTTCTGCCCGGCCGACTATTCCGTCATAAAAGATCCTAACCCTTTTGTGCCCCATGATTTTGAGGAGACGATCGAGCGCCAGTGAAGAGGCTAGAGCGTCAGGATCAGGGTTGTTGTGGACGATTATGGAAACGAGTTTATTCTTATCGAGGATTTTTAGTAGGTTTTCCATTATTTAGAATTATAAGCGTATATCATTCAATTGTTAAGAAAACCGGAAAATAATGAAAATACCGGGAAAATGAGAAAGCGAAGCTGCCTTTATAAAGTGTCACCATTGGGATAATAGGCCCAGCGGATATTGGAAAATTCGTTTGCTGTGGATCCGCAGTGATATATGGCATATGTCCAGGGATTGGGATCATTCAGCTCCACCAGAAAATAATCCAACTGCCGGAGGACTTTATCGTAGAGATTCTTTTTCTTGGGTTCCAGATCATCTTTGTGCACCAGAAACTCCACCACAAAGTTCTTCCCTTTCCCCGGTGCCACCATAGCTATCGCAACGATTGGCTTGTCGTAGCCACCGTAGCCGACCTTAATATGCTCCTTCCTGGAGTCCACTTTGCCTTCGATCCACTGCCACCCGGATGACTGATTATTATTATCTTTCATCATTTTTTTGTGTATTGTATATCATAATTTTATTTTCGTCCATAAATCGCTTTAGAATTTGTATATTCGGAACAATCCAGGTCAGCTGATCAAATCCTGATATAGAAAATTTTAATGATTGTTCTCGCTAATCAAATATTGTGCCAGAAGGAGTGTTCTCTGGATGAGGCTGGTACGGTTCACGGCTTCATGGGGTGTGTACAAGTCACGTGCCATCGGGCCAATGCCTCCAATTACGGGTATTTTTTTGGGTACCAAACCGCCGGCGCAAGGCCATACAGAAGTATCGATTTGTATGGGGATGTCCCAATCAGATGCGATCTTTTCAAGAGACAGTGCCAGCTTCCGGCTTTCAGGCCGTTTTTGCATCGGGGGGCGGTCAGAGATCATCTCCATTCTGATATTGAATTTGCTTCCACTCAAAATCTCCCGAATTCGCTCAGCGGCCTCCTCTGCTTTCCGGCTGTCAAGATAGCCAATCAATATGGTCATGTGAATTTTATGGGGAGACCGCATGGGATATCCTTCGGTTTCCATCCCGACAAAATCCACAGTCACGCCTTCCCGGCGGCACAGCTTATCGGTCAATTCATGCAGCTTATGAACGGTCCAGATCAGGGTGTCTGAATTCGGATACGGTTCTCCGGGTGCCCGAAGTTTTCCTTTTACGGTTAAGATATATTTTCGCTGTCCTCTCTGTTGAATGTAGATCTGATTCATATCACCGCCTGGCCGCATCACTAAAACCCGGGCAGCAGATTTGGCTGCTTTTTGAATGATCTCCGCACTGTAACGGCAGTCCCGGCCTTCATCCATGTAATACAGGATTCCAAGAGGCTGCTTGTGCAGCATCCGGTGGTAGCGCAGCGCTTTCAGGGCACAAAAAGTCATAACCAGAGGCGCTCTTGAAATTCCGATCCCCTCACCATAAAGCCATTCTGGTTCCTTCCGGAAGATCTGTCCAGGATGATCGGACTCAAGCGGGACATCGATATGACCAATGAGCAGGGTTCCTGACTGCAGTCCTTTGTTGGTTTCCCATGTCCAGGCGGATCGCTTATCGGTCAAATCCGGAACTTTTTTTAGATTCAAGGAACAGAATTCAGCATCCAATTTCTCAACCGCCAGTTTGCTACCCACGGGGTCTGTAGTACGGCTGGGGATTATGGTCCATTCTTCAAGACTTCGTTCTATATTGTCACGGTTGGCAGTGATGAATTGGAAGATCAGCTTTTTGGGTTTATCCTTTTCCTCAAGAGTGACTGATGTGGCCGCTGACCCGAAATAACGGATGCTGGCGACTTGTACGATCCGGTTTATCAGTGCATCGAAATCCATGCCTTCATGCTGAGCCGCTATGACGTAAGATCCATGTTCTTTCAGACTGGGTAAACTATTGATCTCTAAAATGTAAAGGTCTCCTTTAATATCCAAACGCATGTCCACTCTGGCTGTATCATAACACCCCAGGGCGGCAAAGGCTTCTTTTGCCAGTTCTTGTGCTCTTGTTTGCAGTTGCTTATCAAGGGGAGCAGGGCAGATCCATTCAATTTTACGGTTTGAAGTTTCCTTTTTATCATCAAATGTATATATATTTGGTCCTCCTTGACCAAACACTATTTCGCAGGGAGGAAATGCATCCGGAGGATTATTACCCAAAAGACCGACATTGATCTCCCGTCCTTCAATGAATTGTTCCACCAGTACTGCCTGCCCAAAGAGATCGAATATGCCTCCGGCAGCCTCTCGCAGTTCCTCAAAATCATTCACTACTTTGAGTCCCATGGACACCGATTCATTTTTGGGCTTGACGATCAGGGGGTATTCAAGATCCGGGGGGTCAAAATCAGGGTCTTTAAGAACGACAAAATCAGGCGTTGGAAGTCCGTGCTGGCGGAAGATCATCTTGGCAACCACTTTATCCAGGGCTAAAGAATGCGCCAAGGGGTTGGATCCAACATAGGGGATACCCACCATCTCCAGAATACCGGGCACATGGGTATAACGAGCCTTTCCTTGAATGCCATAGGAAAGATTAAAAGCAAGCCCCGGAATCTCTCCTTTAAGCACACGCGGCATAAATTCCTCCAAATGGGGAATAAGATCTTTATCCCCTTCAAATGACTGAACTTGATGTCCTCCTTTTTTAAGTCCATCCACTATCCGGTCAATGGCTTCTTTTCCATATTTCTCCCGATTGGGGATACCAAAGAGATTTATGACATTCTTACTGTCACGGTTATAGATAACTGCAATCTTCACTTAAAAACCTCAAAAATCTTGTAAAATATAAATGGCCATAAGTTCCTATGAAATCCGCCTTGATTTTATAAATATAATCGACATTTCTTATTTAATAAAAAAATCCAGGTTAATTAATCCTTCATTATAGTGCATCTCTATTACCTTTTAAAGCTGGATTCTTAAAACATCATACTCCTACCCTGAACCTTTAAAAAATCGGCGTCATCATTTATAATAAATAAAAAGCCCAGGAGGTTTTTATGTCAATTGTAAATGATCCGAAGTTCCCGATGTATATTCCAGAAGAAAACCGCCGAATAGCTCAGAAACGATCTGAAGAACATGTGAAGCTTATCGAAGAATACCTGAAAGTCAGAGACAAGATTCCTACCGGTTTTTCCCTTCTTGAACAGCATAGAGAGAATAAAAAACGGATTCTCTCAGTGTTGAATGGGACAGAAAAAGATTGGGAAAACTATAAATGGCATCTTTCCAATACTATCCGGGAGGTGCCTATCCTCGCTAAAATAATCGATCTAAGCGACAAGGAGAAGCAGGACATCAAAATGATAGAAAAAAATAACCGCTGGGCTGTTTCTCCTTACTATGCCAGCTTGATGGATCCGGAAGACAGGGAATGTCCTATACGGAAACAATCCGTTCCAACTGTTCATGAGTATTTGGATAATGAAGCGGAAGTAGATCCTTACGCGATCGTGTACAATTCGCCTGCTCCTCTAATCACCCGTTTGTATGCAGACCGGGTGATAATAAACGTCACCAACATATGCGCTATGTTTTGCCGTCATTGTCTGAGAAGGAAAGATATTGCCCTCAAAGACATGATCTATCCCCGTGATGATATTCAACAGGCACTCGACTATATCGCGGATTCACCTGAAATCAGAGATGTGCTTTTAACAGGAGGAGACGCCCTGGCGCTATCTGATGATTACCTAGACTGGATTCTTGGAGAGCTGGATAAAATTCCCCATATCGAGATCAAGCGTTTGGGTTCCCGGATGATCGTAACCCTTCCCCAAAGAGTTACGCCCGAGTTATGTGATATGCTCAGCCGCCATGAGCCGGTTTATCTTAACACTCAATTCAACAATCCTAAAGAGATCACTCCTGAATCCAAAGAAGCAGTCAACCGTCTGATCAAAGCAGGTGTTTTAGTTGGCAACCAGTCGGTTCTTCTTAAAGGAATTAACAACGATGTTCATGTTATGAAAAAGCTGGTTCATGAGCTGTTAAGAATCCGGGTCCGCCCCTACTATATCTTCAACTGTAAAAAACTGGAGGGCATAAGACATTTCCGGGCACCGGTGGCAGACGGACTTAATATCATGGAAAACCTTCGAGGATACACCTCTGGTTTAGCTGTCCCCACGTTTATCATCACAGCACCCGAAGGCAAAGGTAAAACTCCCCTTGCACCCTCATATCTTTTAAATATCAACCGTAATGGAAAACTATTGTTCAGGACCTGGAGCGGTCATGTGTGCGAATATGAGGATGAGAAGGCATAAGACAGGAGATAGAAGAAAACCATAAAACCGAGGAGTCAGGAGCCAGGAGTCAGAAGATTCAAAACAAGAAGATATAAGACAGAAGATAGAAGAATTAATTTTAAATTTCGAGTTTTATGTGTTAAGTTAAAATAAGCGGCTAAAGGTGAAGCGAAAACAAGAATTCCTCATTGACTTATTTACCCATTTCCCCATACGCTTCATCTGTTTTCATCGTTCATGGGTGTGCACGTACATAAAAAATTCATAAAAAATGCCAATAAATCAACCAATAGACCTAAAAACAATCGATGATTTCATTAACACAAACGTCCAAGACCAGATCCAATTTTTGATCGATCTATGCAATCAAAACAGTCATACCCATAATAAGCAGGGTGTCGATGCCGTGGCGGAGCGGATTTTAAGTCAGTTGGACGGGATTTTTCCTTATCATGATGTAAGAAAAGAAAAGGATTTAGGCAATCATCATATTTTTAAAACTTCTCCTGATAAAAGAGATAAAGCTATCTATTTGATCGGTCATATGGATACTGTTTTCCCTGCCGACCATCCCTTTCAAAGCTGCAGCCTGAAAGGTGACCGGTTAGGAGG
>CAZLBV010000092.1:0-8404 GCA_964557845.1 uncultured Eubacteriales bacterium
TACGGTTTCCATCTCTTCATTACCGGCTATTGTGAATGAAAACTCATCACTTGTGAACCAAGCTCTGGGATGGCTTGCCAGAGAAGGAAAGATCGACTATCAGCAGGATGGTAGGAAAGTACTTATTAGTTTAGCTGGATCTGAAAAATAACTCTGATTTTTTCATTCCCTTCCTGATTCATAGTCAAATTGGAGGAATTTTATGTTTGGAAAAAGCATATCATTGATAAAACTTTTCGGTTTTGAGGTCAAACTAGATCTAAGCTGGCTTATTTTGGGGCTTCTCATAACCTGGACGCTGGCCCAGGGTGTTTTTCCGTATTATTATGAAGACTTTGAAACGTCGACCTACTGGCTTATGGGAATAGGGGGTGCAATCGGGCTTCTGGTTTCCATAGTTTTTCATGAACTTTGGCATTCTCTTATTGCCAGACGTTTTGGTTTGCCCATGAAAGGTATCACCCTTTTTATATTTGGAGGAGTTGCCGAGATGTCGGAAGAACCACCCAGTCCTAAAGCGGAATTTTTCATGTCAGCAGCAGGCCCTCTATCCAGCATTATTCTTGGAGGGGTGTTATTCGGGATTTGGTTTTTACTGGAAGGAACAGGTTTCTCTCCCCCTATTTTAGGTGTCATAAACTATCTGGCTATCATTAATCTGATCTTAGCAGGTTTTAATCTCCTTCCGGCGTTTCCCTTGGATGGGGGAAGAATACTTAGGTCAATACTCTGGGCTGCTAAAGATAACCTTAAGTGGGCCACTCAGATAGCATCAAAGATCGGGAATGGTTTTGGAGTGGCTTTGATGCTGATCGGAATTTTTTCGTTTATTTTGGGAAATATAATCGGTGGAGTCTGGATGTTTGTGATCGGACTTTTTCTCCGGGGGGCGTCTCAGAGTTCTTATCAGCAGCTGCTTATCCGGAGATCCCTTGAAGGTGAACCCGTAAGGAAGTTCATGAAATCAGATCCGGTCACGGTTTCACCGTCACTTTCTTTAGAGGACCTGGTGGAAGATTATGTCTATAAACACCATTACAAACTATATCCGGTCACAGAAGGAGATGATCTGAAAGGTTGTGTCACGATCAATCAGATCAAGGAGGTCCCCAAAGAGGAAAGGGCACAGCATACTGTCGGAGAAATAGCCCGATCTTGTTCAGATGTCAATACCATCAGTCCTGATGAGGATTCTATGAATGCACTTCAAACCATGCATAAGCAAAACACCAGCCGCTTGATGGTCGTGGATAACGGTCATCTGGTTGGTGTGATCGCCCTGAAAGATATCATGGAGATGCTTTCCTTGAAAATGGATCTGGAAGGATAGAAAAAATTTTGATTTTAATTAAAGGAGATAAATTATGGATAAAGAGAAAGCCTATCAAGAAAAAGCCGAAGCTGAACTTAAATTACTGAACACAAGGATCGAAGAGCTCAAAGCCAAAGCACAGAAAACAAAGGCTGAGGCAAAAATAGAGTATATGAAAGGAGTGGAAGCCCTAGAGAAAAAGCAGGATGATGTGACAGCTAAACTAAAAGAGGCCAAAAAAGCAGGAGCACAAGCAGTCCGGGATCTTAAAGAGGGGATTGAAACATCTCTTTTTGATCTGAAAAAGGCAGTGGATTCTGCGTTTGAAAGGTTTAAACAGGATTGAGTTTAAATTAAAAAAAATTTTAGCGGCAATTTTGATAGCCTGTATCTTTAAACATGGGCAGAGAAGTACAAAATAAACAAAAAAATAACCATGAAACTTCTCTGGTCAATAAGCCCTGGACTCTGTCTTCAGAAAAGATCTTAAACCAGTTAAAAAGCGATCAGGAAAAAGGACTCACCAAAGCTGAAGCCAGGAAAAGACTCAAACAATACGGAGCTAACCGTCTCCGGAAGATCAAGCAAAAAAGCGCTTGGACAGTTCTTCTCAATCAGTTTGAAAATGTGATCATTCTTATCTTGGCAGCGGCCGCTGTGCTATCTTTTATACTGGGTGATTGGATGGAAGGCATTGCTATTGGAGGGGCCATCGCTATTTTTATTGTCATCGGTTTTTTTACGGAGCTCAAGGCAGTAAGGTCAATAGAAGCCCTTAGAAAGCTTGGATCTGTAAACACCAATGTTTTACGTGATGGGCAAATAGAAAGCATAGAAGCACAAAATTTGGTACCTGGGGATATCGGAGTATTTGAAGGAGGAGATATAGTCACTGCTGATTTTCGTCTTATTGAAGCCTCTAAGCTTCAGGCCGATGAATCGACACTCACCGGAGAATCCCTTCCGGTGGACAAACAAACTGATGTTCTTTCAGAAGAGGTTCCTTTGGCCGAGAGAAGCAATATGCTGTATAAGGGAACAGCTATCACGAGAGGATCGGCAAAAGGAGTTGCGGTCGTTACCGGAATGGATACTGAGCTGGGTAAGGTTTCCTCTTTGGTGGAAGAAACTGAAGAAGAGTTTACTCCCTTAGAAAAAAGACTCAATAAACTCGGTTATAAGCTTGTGTGGCTTACTCTTGGTATAACAGTACTAGTGGCAGTCATAGGAATTCTGGCAGGGAAAGATGTTTTTTTGATGGTCAAGACCTCCATCCTTCTGGCCATTGCAGCCATTCCGGAGGGACTGCCTATTGTAGCAACCATTGCTTTGGCCAGAGGTGTTTACCGGATGGCAGAGAAAAATGCTCTTATCGAAAAGTTGTCTTCAGTTGAAACATTAGGGACAACTGATGTGATCTGTGCAGATAAAACCGGCACCCTTACCCAAAACCGGATGAATGTAGCCCGGATAGCAGCAGCAGATCTGGTGGTGGATTGGGATGATGCAAAACTGAAGGCGGAAAAAGAAAACTCTGGAGACAAGGTCCATAATGAGCATGAAATTAATGAGCTTATCCGGGAAATCATTAAAATCGGTGTGCTTTGCAATAACGCTGACCTTAAGACAAAAAAGAATGGATCAGTAAAAACCACCGGAGATCCTCTGGAGGCAGCAGTTTTGATGGCGGGTTTACAGATAGGGATTAAAAGGGATGAACTTCTCAAAAAAATGCCGGAGGCACGAGAAGTCTCCTTCGACTCAGATACGATGATGATGGCTACCTTCCATAAAAAAAACGGCGATTATCTGGTAGCTGTCAAAGGAGCCCCTGAAGCGGTTCTTGAGGCAAGTTCACATGTGCTCACGGCGGAGGAAGAGAATGATTTTTCGGATAAACAACGGAAAGAATGGATGGCTCAGAATGACCAAATGGCGAATCAGGGACTGAGAGTTTTGGCGTTTGCCAAAAAAAAAGTGAAAAATAAGGAAGCTTCCCCCTATAAAGATCTAGTTTTTTCCGGTTTGATCGGCCTCTGGGACCCCCCGAGAAAAGGGGTAAAAGAATCTCTCGATCAATGCCGTAACGCCGGTATTCATGTGATTATGGTGACCGGAGATCATCCCCGGACTGCCAAGGCGATTGGTAAGGAACTGGGTTTGATATCTGAAGATGAAGGTGAGGGGAAGGTATTTCAGAGTAAGAAGCTGAGAAATTTAGATGATATACCCAAAAAAGACCGTAAGCGTTTGATAGATGCTGCTATATTTGCCAGGGTATCACCGGAACAAAAGCTTGATCTGATAAAACTTCATCAAGAAAATGGATCAATTGTAGCTATGACCGGAGATGGAGTTAATGATGCTCCTGCCCTTAAAAAGGCAAATATCGGAATCGCTATGGGAGGCAGGGGAACCCAGGTCGCTCGTGAAGCTGCTGATATGATCCTTAAGGATGATGCTTTTTCCACCATTGTAATTGCGATCAATCAAGGAAGGGTGATCTTTGAAAACATTAGAAAGTTCATTGCTTATTTACTTTCCTGTAATCTGGGTTCTGTCGTCGCTGTTGCCTTATGTTCAATACTTAATATGCCGCTCCCTATTGCCCCTTTGCAGATCCTTTATTTAAATTTGGTGACAGATGTATTTCCAGCGGTGGCGCTCGGGTTGGGGGAAGGTGAGGAAGGAATTATGGAGCGTTCTCCTCGAAAATCCCAAGAGACGATTTTAGCTAGATCTCAATTGATCCGTATAGGAGGATTGGGTTTGATCATCGCTTTTGTTGTCACTGCAACTTTAGCAATAGCTTTAAAATGGATGAAAATGAATGGTGATCAGGCTGTGACCATAAGCTTTCTTACCCTAGGTTTTGCCCGAGTCTGGAATGTTTTTAACATGAGAGATAGTGGATCAAATATTATCATGAATGAGATCAGTCGAAACAAATATGTTTGGGGATCGATCGCTGTTTGTATTTTTTTACTCTTGTTTGCCGCTTTTGCTCCTGGTTTACACAAAGTACTTTCAACTTCTTTTTTGGATATTAATGGCTGGATCCTAATTTTAGGCGCTAGTTTAATTCCTTTATTGCTGGGGCAAGTATTCATTCATTTTAGAGTATTTGCAGATGAAACAGCAAAAAAAATTTGACGGATGGTAACCAGAGTTTGTTATTTATAGTTTAGCATAGATTATGGAGGAAATATTATTATGAAATTATTCACAAAAGAGGACCTAAAAAGGTTAACCGGGCCACAGCCAAGTCCTTGTATTTCCATATTTATTCCTACAGAAAAAAAGGGAAAGAGTATTCAGCAAAATGCGATTAGATTTAAAAATGTGCTTTCAGAAGCCGAGGATAAGCTGGAAAAACGGGGTATTAAAAAAAAAGATATTCAGCATATGCTGGAACCGGCTGAAAGACTTTTGAATGACAATTTTTTTTGGCGCCATCAAAGCAATGGATTAGCGGTATTTATTAATCCGGATTTTTTTGAGTATTACCGCCTGCCGCTTGATTTTAGTGAACTTCTGGTGACAGCCGATAAGTTTCATATCAAACCCTTATTGGCATTATTTACCGGAGACGGGATTTTTTATATTTTAGCCCTTAGTCAGAATACGGTAAAATTTTTCCGGGCAACCCGTTATGATATTCAGGAAATTAAGCTGGAGGAACTGCCTAAGAATATGGAAGAAGCTCTGGGATATGACAATCTGGAAAAGCAGCTCCAATTCCACACCGGCGCACCTCAAAGAGTAGGAAAGAGGGAGGCTATGTTCCATGGGCATGGTGGCAAACCAGATACATCTGAGGAATTCTTTCTACGATTTTTGCGACTTGTAGATAAAGCGGTCTATTCTGTGCTCAAGGAAGAGCGGGCACCGCTAATCCTGGCGGCGGTAGAGTACCTTGTTCCTTTATATCATGAAACCAATTCATATTCATATGTATTGGAGGAAACCATTAAGGGAAACCCCGATCAGATTAAACCGGAAAAGTTACATAAAGAGGGATGGAAGATCGTCGAACCAATTTTTCTAAAGGAACAAAAAAATGCGGCTGAAACATTCGACCGTCTGATTAAAAATGAAAAAGCTTCAGATAAGTTAAACAAGATCGTTTCAGCTGCTTATTTTGGAAAGGTAGCCACTTTGTTTGTGTCTGTTGGCGTACAAAAGTGGGGTGCCTTTGATCCTGATAAGAATGAAATTTCACAGAATCCAGAGAAGAAACTGCACGATATGGATCTTTTGGATTTTGCGGCCCTTCATACTCTTTTAAATGGAGGAATCGTATATGCAGTAGATCAGGAAAAAGTACCGGGGAAGTCAGAAATCGCTGCACTATTTAGATATTAAAGGAACCAGAATGATCGTAGTGATATCAGGGCTTCCGGGAACAGGAAAGACAACTGTGGCCAAAGAATTAGGCCGAGAATTAAATGCCCCGGTTTTATCTACTGATGAGGTAAGGAAAAGAGGGAGTGAACCTCTAAAGTACACTAAAAGAAAAAAACAGGGGGTTTATGAACATATGTTTCAGATGGCTGAGGATCTTCTCTCTGAAAAAGATAATATTATTCTGGACGGCACATTTTTTAAAAAAGAACTTAGGGCGAGCGCTTTACAACTGGGTAGTGATCATGACAGGTGTGTTTTTATTCTGGAGGCTATATGTGATGAGGATGTGGTAAAGCAGAGGATCGAAAAGAGATATCAGGAGGACCTAGATGCCAGTGAAGCTGATTTTAAGGTCTACAAGATTATCCAGAGTCAATTTGAGCTGATTGAAAAACCGCATTTCAGGATACATACAGAAGATGAAAATAACTGGAGACTAAAGATCATCGAAACTGCGAACAAGATGCGTGTCAGTGAAAAGCAGAAAAAACTGATTGACAGGCTTAAAAAAGCAAAAAAAGCACGGGTAATCCAGACTCATATTAGTTGGGTGATTTTGGATGGCAGTTGTGCTTATAAGATAAAAAAACCTGTCCGATTCAGTTTTGTGGATTACAGCACACTTGAAAAAAGAAAACATTTTTGTGAGAAAGAAAATCAGATTAATTCGATGCTGTGCCCGGATCTTTATTTGGGGACAGTTTCTATAAGAAAAAAGGGTAAAAAAATATACATAGGAAAAGATGGAAAAATTTTGGATTATGCAGTGAAAATGAGAGAGCTTCCTCAAGAACATAGAATGGATCATCTCATTCAAAAAAAGGGTGTTCAGTATGATCACGTACGCAAGATAGCTGAAATTCTGGTGGACTTTCATGTCAAGACCGCTCAAGCATCTAACAAGTTCGGTTCGATCAAGGTTATAAAAGAAAATTTTACCCCTTCTTTCAAAGCCAAAGAGATTATGGATAAGTTTTTTTCCGCTTCTGAAAAAGTGGATAAAATAAAAGAAAAGGTAAATATATTTTTAGAAAACAATGAAGATCTATTTAAAAGGCGGGTATTCGAAGGTAGAATCAGAAACTGTCATGGAGATGTGAGGACTAAGAATATTTTTATTCATGAGGGGCAGATCTATCTTTTTGACGCCATTGAATTTAATCTTAAGATTTCCAGCTGCGATGTAGCTGCAGAGATCGCTTTTCTTGCCATGGACCTTGATTTCTATGGAAGAAAGGATCTGGGGCAGGTATTTTTACACAAATATATAGAAGCTACCAATGACCTGGAAATAGATAAAATCTTCGATTTTTATCAGTGTTACCGGGCTATGGTGGAAGCTTTGGTACAGTCTTATCTACTGGCCGATGTTGAAGTCGGCAGAAAAAGAAAAAAAACAGCGGCTGTCGATTGTGAAAAGTTCTTAAACATGGCATTTAGATTTTCAGAGAAATTATGATGATTGGAGGTTGTGGTGAAAAAATTAGGCATCCAATTAGGTGATCATATCGTGAAAATTTTTATTTGCTTTGTTTTATCCCTATTTATCTTCTTGGAAAAGGGACTTTCTCAAGAAAAAAGTGTAGATCAGATCGTTAAAGAGATAGATGAACTCTATCGAAGTGATTCAAGCTTTGCCCGCTTGGAAATGCAGGTCGTAACTCCCAACTGGGAACGCACATTAAAGATGAAAGCCTGGTCTGAAGGAATGGAGAAAACACTGATCAGGATCACCTCTCCACCTAAAGAAGAAGGGGTGGCTACATTGCGAATAGAAAATGAGATGTGGAATTATTTGCCCAAAACCAATAAAGTTATCAAAGTTCCTCCCTCTATGATGATGAGTTCGTGGATGGGATCTGACTTTACCAATGATGATCTGGTAAGGGAATTTACTTTCATCGAAGATTATAATTATGAGAAAACCATTGTTGAGGACGGAGAAGAAAATTTAATTTACATTCGATTTACTCCTAAAGAAGGCCGGCCCATCGTATGGGGCTATATAATCGTTTCGGTTCAAAAGGAAGATTATTTACCTGTTTGGGAGAAGTACTATGATGAAAAAGCCAGATTAATGCGGGTTCTTTATTTCAAAGATATTCAAACCTTTGATGGAAGGCAGATTCCTTCAGTAATGGAGTTGATCCCCCAAGATGAAGAGGGGAATAAAACGATCATCAAGTATCTTGAGATCGATTTTGATCCTCAGATCTCCGAGGATATTTTCAGTTTGAGAAATCTAAGGTCAAAAGGTAGTGGAGAGATCTAAGTGATCGGAAAGATCGCATTCCGTAACACCCTCAGACAGAAAAGGCGTACCATATTGACTGCCCTCACCATGGTTGGAGGATTCGTCCTGGCAGCCATATCCATTGGGTGGTCGGATGGAACATACAACACTATTATAAACATGTTCACCCGCAATCAATTGGGACATATTCAGATACACCATGAAGGATATCTGGATAAACCATCGATTTACCGGACAATTGCTGACTACGAAGAAATTGGAGAAGAAATTTCAAATATTCAAGGAGTTGAATCATGGACTCCCCGTCTTTTTGCGGCAGGTCTGGCTTCTGTAAATGAAAAAAGCTCGGCCGTTCAAATAAGAGGAATTGATCCTGAAAAAGAACAGAGAACCACTGGGTTTGATAAAAAGATCATCCAGGGACGTTCATT
>CAZLBV010000093.1:0-3379 GCA_964557845.1 uncultured Eubacteriales bacterium
GATGATATGTACGATTGGATGTTGGATATTGCTGAAGGTTCGGCCATGATGACCCGGACCGATGAAGAAATTCAACTTATTGACGGATTATGGGAAATACTTCCTAACCAGACCCTGGCAAAAGTGGGGGAGGCCAATATCTCTCTTATCGGCCCGCCTCCTTTTACACAAGAAGATCAAAATTTTGGGAAAAAAATATCTGAAGTCCTCAAAAAAATGGGTATTCCTGAAATCGAGCCTCCGTATTATGATACTTCTTTACAGCATCCTGATTTATCCGGAAGATTTCCTAATGTCCCCTTGGGAAAACATTCAACAGATTGTGGAAATGTGAGTTGGATTGTTCCTCTCGTTCAGTTCAGCGCGGCGACTCACTGTAAACAGACGATCGGACACACCTGGATTCAAGTAGCTCAGAACGCAATGCCTCCTGCCCTAACAGCGGGGTTAACCGTCAGCAAGTGGATGGCGGCGACCGCTTTGGATATTATAGTAAATAAAGACATTCTTGAAGCGGCTTGGGCTGAACATAAAAAATATTTAGCTGAAATTCCTTATTATCATCCTGTTCCAAAAGATCTTTCGATTCCAACATTCTTTGAAATGTACGGATGTGAATGGGAATCCGTCCCAAAGCCTCCATCTTATTTTAAGGAATAAAAAAAATTATGTTTAATAACAATCATATATTATTTTATATCTCGCGGAAGGGGGTGATAAAGGAAGTAAATAGAAAAGGGGAAATTATTTTAAAACCATGGGAATGATTTAAGGAGGTAAAATGTTTAAAAAATACAGTTTGGCTGTTTGCATTATTTTTTTATTGGGAAGCTTAGCGGGATTTGCCCAAAATATCAAGCCCGAACATCTCAGTGAGTTAAGCTATCGCTTTATCGGACCGGATGGGAATAGATTTGATTCAGTTGTAGGTGAACCCGGAAACCATAATGTTTACTATGCCGGCGCTGCTTCGGGGGGAATCTTCACATCCACTGATGCGGGCATAACCTGGGAGCCGATTTTTGATGACATGGAGGTTTCTTCAGTCAGTGCACTTGCCATTGCCCCTTCTGCAACCAATATCATCTGGGCTGGAACTGGAGAGACTTTTATCCGCAACGACATTTCAGTCGGAGACGGCGTGTACAAGTCAATCGATGGCGGGAAGACATGGAAGCATATGGGGCTGCCGCATTCGGGCAGAGTCCCCAGGATAGTCATTCATCCCCGAAATCCTGATATTGTTTTTGTTGCCGCTATGGGACACTGCTACGGTCCACAAAAAGAAAAAGGAATCTACCGCACTTTGAATGGAGGCGAAACCTGGGAAAAGGTTCTTTTTATCGATGAAGTTACTGGCTGTTCCGACCTCGCTATGGATATGAATAATCCTCAGATCCTTATCGCCGGCATGTGGGCATTTCAGATGACCCACTGGTCCCGAAATGGTTTTGCCGGTCCGGACGGAGGGCTCTATTTGTCCAGAGACGGGGGGACAACCTGGAAAAAATTGACAAAAGGATTGCCGAAAGGGCCGACCGGAAAAATTGCCGTGGCCACTACACCGGCTGATTCCAATCGAATGTATGCTCTTATCGAAAATCTCGAAGGTACACTTTGGAGAAGCGATGACGGGGGAGAAACCTGGACGTTAATAAATGACAGTCACGAGTTGCAGAACAGGCCGGTATACTATACCCGGTTAGCCGTTTCCCCTGAAGATGAAGATGAAGTGTATACGGTGGCCGGAAGCATCAGCCTTTCTACTGATGGAGGGGTAACATTCAGACGGTTTCGTTTAAAAGGCGGAGATAATCATGACATGTGGATTGATCCTAAAGATGCCGACCGGATGATGGTCGCTAATGACCAGTATGCATCCATCTCCATCAATAGAGGCAAAACATGGAATGGGGTTTGCCTTCCAATCGCCCAGATGTACCATGTGGCGGTTGACAATCAAATCCCTTATTATGTTTACGGTAATCAGCAGGATGGCCCAACTTATTGCGGACCCAGCAACAGCAAGACAGGATCAATTCCGTCTACCATTTGGCACGCTGTCGGGGGAGGAGAAGCTGGCTTTACTGTCCCGGATCCTGTAGACAGTGATATTGTCTGGTCGGGAGAATACCAGGGTCAGCTGACCCGCTGGAACCGAAAGACGGGGCACACTAGAGGAGTGAGTGTCTGGAAAGAAGATTTTATCGCTCATCCTCCCAAAGACCTTGCATATCGATTCCAGTGGACGATGCCTATAACCATATCTCCTCATAACCATAATAAGATCTATGTGGGGAGTCAATATGTGCATGCCACAACCAACGGCGGACAGAGCTGGGAAATCATCAGTCCTGATCTTTCCACCAGTTCGCCGGATATGCTGGAAAGAAATTTCGATCTGATCGCTGAAAGTGCGGATCCTATTATGAGCTGTACAGTATTTGCTATAGCCGAATCACCTGTAGAAGAAGGACAAATATGGGCGGGCACAAACGACGGTCTTCTCCATGTGACAAGAAACGGTGGGGAAAATTGGACCAACGTCACAGATAATATTCCTAATTTCCCTCCGCGGGGAAAGATCACCAACATCGAGCCTTCCCGCTATGATGCCGGAACCTGTTATTTTTCCTGCGACGCACATGAAATGAATTACTGGGATACCTATGTGTACAAGACGACAGATTATGGGAGGACTTGGAAAAATATCAGTTCCAATATTCCTAAAGGATACCTCAGTTATGCGCACTGTATCAGGGAAGATCCGGTAAGGAAAGGACTTCTTTACCTTGGAACGGAGAACATGGTTTATGTTTCGTTTGATGACGGCGGAAGCTGGATGCCTCTCCAGGAAGGTCTTCCTCATGCTCCTGTCCACTGGCTGGTTGTTCAGGAACATTTTAATGATCTTGTGGTGGGAACCTATGGGCGGGGTTTCTATATTCTTGATGATATCACTCCTCTGCAGCAGCTGACATCTGAGGTCTTTCTTTCGGATGTCCATCTCTTCAAGCTAAGACCGGCCTATCGATTTATCTCTGTATCCTCTTATGCAACGCGCTCAAATGCCAACAGCAATGTCATCGGTGAAAATCCGGAATACGGTGCTTCAATCAATTATTATTTAAAATCCGTACCTGAGGGCGACGTTGAAATAAGCATCTATAATGAAAACGGCGATAAGATACGGACGCTCAAAGGCACCAAAAAAACCGGCGTTAATAGAGTTATGTGGGATTTGAGAAATGAGATTCTCAATACAGTAAAGCTGAGAACCCCTCCAGTTGGAGAAAATTTTATTCCTTATGGACCTGAAGGCTGGCGTCCCCTTATTCAGTATGGAGGCCGCCCAATAAATGTTTTATGCCCTCCCGGA
>CAZLBV010000094.1:0-4158 GCA_964557845.1 uncultured Eubacteriales bacterium
TGGGACTATGGCATTCGGAGGAGTGCTGATCCTTGTTTTTCGTTCAAAAGGTGAATTGCTGCTCAAGGACAGCTTCGCAATCGTTGTTTTTGGATGGCTTCTGGCTTCAGCATTTGGCGCTCTGCCGTTTTTTCTTTCCGGCTATATTCACTCTTTTGCCGATGCCTTTTTCGAGACTATGTCCGGATTCACCACGACTGGGGCAACGATCCTCGTCCGGGTTGAGGATCTCCCCCATGGGCTCCTGTTCTGGCGCAGCCTGACCCATTGGCTCGGTGGGATGGGAATTATTGTCCTATCACTGGCTATTCTCCCCATGGTAGGTATAGGCGGCGCTCAGCTTTACAAAGCTGAGATCCCCGGACCCGCACCGGATAAGATCAAGCCTCGTATCCAGCAAACGGCCAAAAACCTTTGGGGAGTTTATGTCCTTCTTTCCGGCATAGAGACTCTGCTTCTCCTCATCGGAGGATTGAACCTACATGAGTCGCTCTGCCAGACATTCGGCACTATGGCCACCGGAGGTTTCTCCACAAAAACAGCTTCGATTGCGGGCTTTCATAGCCTTTTCGTCGAAGCTGTTGTTATTGCTTTCATGATTTTAGCCGGGACTAATTTCTCCCTTCATTACCACAGCTTAAGAGGTAAACCTTTGTTTTATTTCAAAAGTGAAGAATTCCGCTTTTACTTGGGCATAATAGCTGCCTTCTCCGTTCTCCTCGCCGCTAATAACTTTCTTGCGGGAACCTACAAAGCTGGAGAAACAATCAGACATTCTATTTTTCAGACAGTATCCATCACCACGACTACAGGATTCACCAGTGCCGATTTTGGGAACTGGCCTTCTTCCGCCCAGTTGATCTTGCTTTTTCTAATGTTTATTGGAGGGTGTGCCGGATCAACCGGAGGAAGTATCAAGATCCTGCGGGTAGTGATCATCCTGAAACAGGGATTGGTCGAGTTAAAAAAGCTTCTTCATCCAAAGGCTGTGATACCGGTCCGCATCGACGGCCGGACTATTCCTCCGGGAGTGGTGATGAACATTCTCGGCTTCATGTTTCTTTACTTAGGCTTATTGATCCTGTCCACTCTGGCTATGACCATGATGGGGCTTGACATCATTACGGCCTTTTCATCTGTCACAGCTTCACTTGGAAACATTGGTCCGGGTCTGGGTGGAGTGGGGCCGGCAGCAAACTACCACCATATCCCTCTGGCCGGAAAATGGCTGTTGTCCTTCTGCATGCTGGCCGGCCGTCTTGAGATCTATACTGTGTTAGTTCTTTTTACCTGGGATTATTGGAAATAGTTTAATATTACAAACAATGGTTATCGATAAATTGGTCGATAATTCAACAGAGAGGTGATGTCCCATGACAACTCGCAGGGAATTCATAAAAAATTCTGTTCTTCTGACTGGAGGAGCCGCCCTCTTTGGTGGTTCATTTGGATGTGAAGGCAAGAAAGGTATTCTTAAAAAAGGACTGGTGGTATCTGCGGCAGCCGACGATATGCTCATTGGTCAGAATTATAATCCTGATGCCGTTCACCGGGCCTTTACGGCCGGGTTGACAGAGCTTACAGGTGAAAAAACCCTGGAAAATGCCTGGACTTCGCTAGTCTCACCCGAGGATGTGGTCGGGATCAAGATCAACTGCATTGCAGCCCCTAGGATCTCCTCTTCTATTCAATCCATTAATGAAACCATAGCCGGACTCAAGAGTGCGGGAGTTAAAGAAAACAATATCATTGTCTGGGATCACATGGACCGGGTCTTTCAGAGGACCGGACTCGCTATCAACCGGGGTTCAACCGGACTCCGCGTTCATGGAAGTTCGGATAAAGGCGCAGCGACCATTCCCTGGACTGAAGGCTACGACCGCAGTGTCTATATTTCTCTGGAAGACGGCACCCTTCGGAAATTCCGAAAGCTGGTGGAGCAAAATTTTACTCAGGAGGGAAGCCACCGTGAGATATTCAACTCCTGCACTTGGCTTTGGATGCTGATAAGTCTCGGTAACGAAAAAGCCCAGAAATACCGCGAGGACATCCGGCGTCTCTATATGGACTATGAGGATCGCGAGGGGATCAAACGGATAGCAGAGGAGGTGGCGGACATGTTCGAGGATGTGGTTATCGAGGATGAAGAGAAGTCCTTTTTCTCCAATATCGTCACCAAGGACATTACCAAACTGATCAATATCGCGGTATTGAAGCACAATGAAGACAGCGGTGTGACCTGGGCCGCTAAAAACATCGCCTTGGGAGTGACCACCAACAAAGTCCGTTTCCATATCGATTACTGCGCCACCGCTATCCCGATGATCATGAGCCACCCCTGTATCAAGGATAAGACCGTATTGCACATTGGGGAGGCCGCCAAGATCTCGACGGTCAGTGTAGCCGGCGCCCAGGTGGCATACGATAACCGCATATTTTTCAGCCGGGATCCGGTGGCCATGGACCGCATCGGCCTCGATATCCTGGAAGAAAAACGCCTGGAAATGGGATTGGAATCGATCCGCAATATCGCCACCCATGTCGAAGCCTGCGGCCGTATGGGTGTCGGCATCTCCGATCTGAACAAGATCGATTGGAGAGCATATAAAGTCTGATTTGGGATTAATCAATAAAAAAAAGTTTCCTCTTTTCACTCCGGGGCGATGAAAATCAAACGCCGCATCTGATCAAGGTCAATCTGGCCGCACGAAGCAGCTCATAAGGATGATTGAGGGGGAGGACATTATTTCTGTTGGACTCTGTGGCTGTTTCTATGTATATAATAAAATTTAAAAGAATGAATATAAAAAAGTCATCGTTCACGGAAAACATGAAAGATTTTGAGTTTTTTGAAGATGAGATACATATTCATTTTCATCTTCGGAGAAACTGGAATGAATCAGATATAACAGGTGCAATAATACTGCGGTATGATGATATACCACAACTCGTTTCTTATGATAGACGTGATAAAGCTGGTGTTTATATTAACGATAGATCGGGCAGTTTTTCATTCTACCAAGTTCAAAATGACAGATTGTCTAAAATTTTGGTGGTAGTATTCAAAAATCAATGGGCAGGACAAGATGATGCCTTTGGAGATCCATCCTATCCCCATGATGAAATTGTCGGTGTCTTTAAGGAAGATGGGATAAATTCTATTCGGGTTAAATATGATAAAGATTGGATACATCAACCAGATGACAAGCTTCCTCTCTATCCCGTTCATTATCGCATTGAATATGACGATTTAGGATAAAATCGTTTCAAAATTGCAAACGGGATTGTACTAAAAAAAAATACTTTTCTAAAAAAAGTATTTCATATTGTTAGTTTTTATTCAATAATACTCATAATAAAGGAACTTGATAGGAGGATCGAGATGGCACGCACTTCCATGTACTACTATCAACACTCGCCTAGCTGCCTGCTTTGTTTTCGCAGAACAAATGAGGTGAAGTCGTTTCTGTCGGAAAGCTATGATCTGGATGATAGAAGAGTCAATATCACGCTCCATCATTCCTGCTATCAAAAAAAAATCGGCTGGTTTTTAGCCAAAGCTCTGCTGTCTGCATTCTTTTTTTGGGCGGCTTTGATTTTGATAGAGTTGATGTTCATCGAGTATCCCATCGATTTGACTCGGCCTTTTCAAAATTTAGACAAAATTCCAGGGTGGTTAAATGTGATAAACTACTTTACAGTGTTTATAATCGGTGTGAGTGTATATTTTAAGGGCTATTTTGGTTTGCGTAGGTTTTTCAATAAACATGTACTGCTCAACACGATTCCCATTGACTGAAGCCTAAAACTGTTTTGCGGATAGGGCCTGATCTGATTCAATCCTAAGATTAGTCCATATTCAGGTTAAGCTAAAGCATTCTTATCCGGGAAAAGGTATAATAAATCAAAGAAAACGGAAAGTGAGGAAGGATAGCAATAATGAATGAAATTGAAATAAACGGGTATCGTTTTCCCTATCATTCCTATAACACGATCATTATCGGAAGCGGAGTCGCGGCTTTAAACGCAGCCGCCCGGCTTCATGGCTTCGGACAGAAAAACACCGCCATTGTTACGGATCATTGGGGAGGGGGAACCTCCAATAACACCGGCTCGGATAAACAAACCTATTATAAACTTTCACTGGCTGGAGGGGTC
>CAZLBV010000095.1:0-5429 GCA_964557845.1 uncultured Eubacteriales bacterium
GCACCGGCAGATGAAAGCAGAAAGAGACAGGCGTGCCATGATCCTGGAAGCAGAAGGCCAGAAGAGATCAGCGATCCTTAAGGCAGAAGGAGAAGCGGAGGCGATCAAAAAGGTGGCGGATGCCAATAAGTACGAAAAATTAACCGTGGCCAAAGGTGAAGCTGAGGCGGTTGAGAGGGTCTTTGAAGCTATTCATAACGGAAATCCCACCAATGATCTGATTGCCATCAAATATCTTGAAGCCCTGCAGAAGATCGCTGACGGAAAGGCCTCCAAAGTCTTTCTCCCCTATGAGGCTTCCGGCATCCTGAGCAGCATTGCCGGTATCGGAGAAATTCTGAAGGAGAAAAAACAAGACTAAATTCTGATCGTGACACTTCCGGGGATCTTTATTACTTGTCCCCAGGGCTCCCTTTCTTCTTGGAAGGAAGCATAAATTCATCTAGGGTTTCTCCTTTCATGCTCATGATTGTTATTTTAAGATGATCAGGTTCTACCTTTATCCTGAAGGAATCTTCGCGGCTTCCGATAATGCATGTAAAATCATTTTTTCCCGGAACAGGATCATGCCTGATCCGTTCATGCAGGTGACCACAAATGGCAAGATCCAATTCCCCTTCATTGAACAGGGGAACCCATAATCGGGTTATTTCCTGACTGCTGTATATGCCGGAAAAAGGGGGGATGTGAAAAACCGCGATCCGGAAGGCTGCGCTTTTAAAATCCTCCCGAAGGATTACTTCCTTCAGCCATTTTGACTGTGTTTCCCGGTACTCATCGAAATCTGCCAGACCGGCATAAACAGGCGAATCGTCAGGCTTATCTTCTCCGGAATCGAGAATGATGAAGAACGCCGGGCCGTGTTTAAAAGTATAGTAGTACCGGGATTCTCTGGGTGGAAAGTAATCTATGAGATTGCGTGCAAAGGGGCCGCGGGTTTCATGATTTCCTCTTACAAAGATAAAGGGAATCCGGCCGGCAAAATGGTTTGCAGAAACATCTAAGAATCCGGAAAAAATATCATTCTCTTTGTTTAGATGACTGAGTGTGTCTCCATTAAAGAAGACCAGGTCCACTTCATTCCATGTAATGGCCCGCAGTATGCTGTCCAATCGTTCGCTGTCGTCATGGAGATCCTGCAATACTTGGAAGGAGATCCGTTTTTTATCAGGGTCGAGTGTAGTGAAATTATAGATATCACTTACAACCGTATTTCCATAGATCACCTCATAAGGTTCAAATTGAAGCATTTCTTTGGATAGCACCCGGTATCTGTATGTCTTTCCTGCGGTTAATCCCTTAAGATGGACTACATGTCTTTCGGAATTTGCATCGATCAGACCATGGCGGCTGGTTCGTGCTCTGTGGAGGAGCCCTCCCCACTGCGGAAAAGTAGTAAAATTATCTCCGGTCGAGTACTCTACACTGGAGACGCATTTTTTGTTGGTGAACCAGATAATAGTAACTTCTTCAGAGGTAAGATTTTGAAGATAGGGCCCATGGGATATTTTCAGATTATTGTCTTCTGAGAATAAGGGGATAAGAAGCGTAAAGAAGAAAAAAATCAACACGAGGGGAATTAAAAGCTGTCTTGGTTTATTTTTCATAACCGGTATCTCCCATCGTCATGACGGCCGCAAAGGTCTCGATGCCTCTCCAAAGATTTCCAATGCGGATATTCACCCGATCGCTGGACACATTGGGAATGGAGAGAAGCTCAATGAATTCCCGGATGATGGCATGTTCATGGGTTTCGCGAAAATTGCGAACCTTAGACAGCAAATGCTGTTTAAAGGTTTGAGGCTCTGATATTAATCCTGTTTGTATAATGAATACTGAGGTTAAAAGACCAAGGATTTTTTTCATATTGAATACTCCTTATATATTTCGATCTAAGCTTGTCTATTATTTTAAGAGAAAAATTTTTAAACGAAAATTATTTTTATTTTTTTTGCCTTTTTAGAGCATTTCATCTATCTTTTAGTGCATGCAGGATGCGGTAGTTGCAGTTAAGGGACTGACAAAGACTTTTAAGAATCTAAAGGCGGTCGATGCTGTTTCCTTTGAAATTTATCCTGGTGAGATTCTCGGTCTGCTGGGGCCGAACGGAGCCGGAAAAACCACCATCATCCACATGCTTTTGGGATTGACCACCCCGGATTCTGGAGTTATCAGAGTTTTCGGAATGGACCTGAAAAAAAAACGTGACATAATAGTTCAGGAGGTAAATTTTTCGTCGACTTATGTCTCGATGCCCAACTCTCTTTCGGTGAAAGAGTGTTTGCGGGTGTTTGCCCGGTTGTATGGTGTGCCAGACCGGGAAAAGGAGATAAACAGGGTTCTTATCGACTTTGAGATCCAGGATATCGAGAATAAACTTATCAGAAATCTCTCTTCTGGTCAGGAAACCCGCTTGAATCTTGCCAAGGCTTTCATAAACAGACCAAAGATCCTATTCCTGGATGAACCGACAGCCAGCCTTGATCCGGATATAGCGGATAAGACCAGAAAATTATTATTGAGAGTGAAGCAGGAACAAGGGTTTTCTATTCTTTATACTTCTCACAATATGAAGGAAATGGAAGAACTGTCTGATAGGATTTTATTTTTGTATAAAGGCAGGATAATTGCTGAAGGAAAACCGAAGGATGTTATCCAGGAGCTGAAGGGCCGGGATCTGGAGGAGGCCTTTATCCGGGTGGTAAGGGAGCAGAAGGCATGAAAGGCCACCGGATCTTCGCTCTTTTTACCCGGAATCTCTATCTTTACAAACGCAGCTTTCCCCGCCTGCTGGAAATATTTTACTGGCCGCTTCTCGATCTGCTGGTCTGGGGTTTTCTAACCGTATACTTAACCCGCGGTCAGGAAAATTTTCCCGGGTTTGTGGGTTTTTTTATCGGTGCCCTGATCCTATGGGATATACTCTGGAGGGCCCAGACCGGGATATCGGTGTCTTTTCTCGAAGACATTTGGTCCAAGAACCTGCTCAATCTATTTACCAGCCCTTTAAAGCCCGAGGAATACATCCTCTCCCTGATGCT
This sequence comes from uncultured Eubacteriales bacterium, assembly GCA_964557845.1. GTDB lineage: Bacteria > Acidobacteriota > Aminicenantia > Aminicenantales > Aminicenantaceae > CAZLBV01. The sequence continues at coordinate 3,042 of CAZLBV010000095.1, forward strand.
GGTGGGTACGGTGAAACTGGTGGTGATCGCAGCTTTCATGGCATTTTTAGCCTGGGTGGTGTATTCTTTTAATATATTTGTTATTGGGATTTCTCTGATACCTTTTGTGTTAAACCTGTTGGTTTTAGGATGGGCTATTGGTGTGATCACCATTGCCCTTATTCTGCGGTTCGGTCAGGAGGCAGAAGTCCTGGCCTGGGCTTTGGGTTTTTTATTTTTGCCTATATCTGCGGTGTTCTATCCCGTATCTGTGCTGCCTCCCTTTGTCCAGGCTATTGCCAGGTGCGTCCCTTCCTCCTATGTGTTTGAGGGGATGCGGGCTGTGATTGCCAGCGGGAATTTTCCTCTGCGTGATCTTATGTGGGCGATAGGATTAAATGTTTTGTATATTCTGTTTGCCTTTTTCTTCTTCCGCAGGATCTTCAATTTAATAAAGAGAAAAGGGCTGCTGGTCCGTATCGGAGAATAAAAAGAGGAGTAATGAGATGGATTTAGGAAAACTGTCATTCCAGGAGGCCCCTGTGATCAAAATCGAGCCGCCGGGGCCAAAGTCAAAGGAGGTCCTCGAGTATCAATTTTCCCATGAAGGGGCTGCCGTTTCCTATTCCCGGGGTTTACCTATGGCATTGAAAAGAGGAAGGGGAGCTGCGGTGGAAGATGTCGATGGGAATATCTATATAGACTTTTTTGGGGGAGCTGGTGTGATGAATGTGGGGCACTCTCACCCTGATGTCATAAAGGCAGCGGAAGAACAGATCCGGGAATTGACCCATTCGCTGGATATTCCTAATCTTCCACGCAAGGCCTTGGTGGAGAATCTGTTTTCCGTTCTTCCAGAAGGGATAGATAAAGTCTTTTTTGGAGGGCCGACCGGATCGGATGCTGTCGAAGCGGCCGTAAAGCTCGTGAAATTCAACACTAAACGTACGGGTCTGATCTCCTTTGAGGGAGGATACCATGGCATGACAGCCGGAGCCCTTTCTCTGACCAGCGGTTACCCTTTCAAGGAAGGATTGTTCCCCGGGCTTCCTGATATTCATTTTATTCCCTATGCCTACTGTTACCGCTGTGCCTTTAATCAGAAGCCTGAATCCTGCGGGCTCGAGTGTGCGCAGTATCTGGAACATAAATTGGATGATCCGCATTCCGGCGCCGGCAAACCCGCGGCGGTTATTGTAGAAGCCGTCCAGGGGGAAGGCGGGACCATTGTGCCTCCGGAAGGTTTTTTACCAAAGATCAGAGAATTATGTACAAAATATGAGGTGCTGCTGATCATTGACGAGATCCAGGCTGGCTTTTGCAGAACCGGTAAAATGTTCGCCTTTGAGCACACCCAAACCGTTCCGGATATTATGACCATGAGTAAAGCCTTGGGAGGCGTAGGCTTTCCAATTTCCTGTGTGGCTTATAATAAAAAACTGGACACCTGGCCGCCGGGAAAGCACATCGGGACTTTCCGGGGAAATGTCATTGCCTATGCGGCTGGAAATGCGGCCCTTACCTTTATGAAAAAGGAGGGGCTGGCATCCCATGCAGCAAACTTGGGAGAGAAAATGTTATCCAGGCTGAAAGATATGGAAAAAAATTCGGAGATCATCGGTGATGTTCGCGGAAAAGGTTTGATGCTGGGAGTGGAATTGGTGGAAGATAAAGCCACAAAAAAACCTGCCCCTAAGCTGGCACGTGATATCAGGGCATTCTGCCACCGCCGGGGACTTCTAATAGAGATCGGTGGGCATTATTTCAATGTTGCCAGGTTCCTTCCGCCCTTAGTTCTGACCGATGATATGGCCTATAAAGGGCTCGAGATTTTTGCAGACGCAGTGGAAAAGGTGGAAAAATCCAGATGAATGGCTCTTTTCAGTATTGATAGTGAAAATTAAAAGCAGAGCCCGGCTCCCAGTTCCCAACGGCGTTCAACCCCTGGATATTTATTCGCAGAATCTTCGATCGTTCTATATGAACCCAGCCTGACTGAAAAGGAAGTTTTATTTCCAGTGATCGAGGATAGTTCAGCCTGGTAATTTTTATCCATCAGTTCCAGAATGTCAGTGGTTAATAAGAACCTGGAGGAAGAGAATCTATAAGCAAACAAACTGTTGGAGGTGAGAAAAAAAATAAAAATCACAGCAAAACAGGACATTTTTCTCATCTTTGTCTCCCAATCATGATCCTTGTTTAAAAAACCGTTATCATAGTAATCTAAATACCGGATTTTCACAACATTTATAATTTGTAAAGCTGCCTCATTTTTTGAGGTCACAAAGCAGAAAGACGCGGCTTTTTTCTACTCGAGGAAATGCCACTACCGATCCTGACAGCCGTCCCCTCGATTTTCACTCGAGGGGTAATGCCCTTATACTTACCCAACCATATGATTCGTGTGTT
>CAZLBV010000096.1:0-5102 GCA_964557845.1 uncultured Eubacteriales bacterium
GATAAATCCTCTAGTTTAATTTGATAAAGAAAATTACTTATACAAAATATCGTGATAAAAAGGTAGGGGGTTAATTCAATTTATTGTAAAAAGTAACACTGGAAACAGAGGAAGAAGCAGTTCTATAGTTGATTCTCTTGGGATCTTAACATCCTGAGTATAAATTTTGTTATCTTTTTCAAATCTGATCTGGTGAACACCTTCAGAAATCTCCAAGGTTTCGGAAAGATTTATCGGGATGCTTTGATCATCCACATAAACCTGTAAACCTTCATAATCAATATAATCCTGTTGTTGCAGCTTTAGAAACCCATTGGCAGGGGGAAGGGGTGTGGGCTCTTTTTGAGCTCTGAAGAAGAGAAAATAAGCCAGAACGGAAATTACAATAACTACTAATGCGGCTATAGATAGGATTATAGATTTGTTGCCGGATTTGCTTCTCGCTGGTTTTTGCTTTTTAGGTTTTTTCCTTTTTCCTACCTTTATCCCCAAGTAAGTGTCTTCATCAAAACTTTCTTTTTCTTGTTCCGGTTGGTAAGGTTCTTCAATTAAGCGTTCGTACATTTCAGCCTTATCAGGTTTTGGTTTTTCTCCAAAAATTTCAGCTTTTAAAGCTTCGTCAGTTTCGACGCCTTTCTCTTCCTGATCTGCTGTTGGCTCTATATATGCCTCGCTTTTGTCAGGACTTATGTTTTCACCGGTTTCTTTTGGTTCTTCTTTTTCAACCGCTGATTCCGGTGCTTCGTTTAGGTATTCTATTTCATCATCTCCTGTTTGATCTTTTTTTGTTTCTTCAATGTGGAAACCTTCTTCTATTCCTTTTCTCTCTTCTTCCCTTGGTTCTTCAAATTCTTGGTTTAAATCATCTTTATCAGGGATTTCGGTTTCTTCTTCTATATGATCTTCTATATTATGTTCACTCTCTTTTTCTAGTTCTGGTTCTCTTTTCTCTACGTCTATTTCTGGTTTTTTTGGTTCCTCGTCATTAAATTCTAATGTTGATACTGGAGATTTTTCGATAAAATCATCTTCAGCACCCGGCAGGAGATCCGCCCCGGTTATTAAAGGTTTTTCAGTTACGGTCCTTCCCGGACTTGCTGATTTATCTTTATCTTCTCTATTTAGATCTGTTTCTGATTTATTACCAGTATTATAATCGTCTAATTTTCTGGTGTCTGCTATTCCAGGTTTTTTATGGAATGTATCTGATTTTATGTCTGATAGCCTCATTTTTAGAAGATCTTCAATCTTTTTATCGATCTCTTTGTCTGAGGAACGAGAGGAGCTTGTTTTTTTAGAAAAGGAGAAAGCTTCACTAAGTTTTTTTTCAATATCATCATCAAAGAGTTTTTTTTGAGGTTTGGGTTTCGTCTGGGGAGGTTTATCTAGGATTTGGTGCATAGCAGGGGGTGCAGATTTTTCTTCTTCTTTGGATAAAAGGTCATCAATAGTATTTAGCAGTGTCCCGGGATCTACTGGTTTATTGAAAAAAGCAGCTGCTCCAAAAAAGCCAGCGCCATCTTTTTCAAGCTGTTCTTCTTTGTAAAATTTCGTAAGGATTATAAAAGGTATATCTTCTTGGGATTCTCTGGCGATCTTTTTTCTTAGATCAAATCCATGCAGTTTAGGCAGCATGGGCTCCATAACAATAAGATCAGGTTTTTCAAATTTAAATTTCTCATATCCGTCAAGGCCATCTTTAGCGTGAGTTACCTTATAGGCATTTGATTCAAGTAGATCAGTAATTGTTTTGATTGAAGAATCTTCAAAATCAATGAGTAAAATATTTTTTGTTTTCATTTTTTTTTATTTCCTGCTTATGAATTCGAAAATATGGCGTCCACTTCAATTAAATATTTAGAGAAGTAATATTCTTCTCGGTAAACATATCCACTTAAATGTTCAAATCATATTAACATATTTCACAGTAAATGAAAAACTTCAATCACCTTTTAAGATGAATTAGGGGATGATTTTCGGAATAGAGTTTTTTCCCTGAGGTTTTATGTGCGGTTTGAATCAGATGGAATTAATTTTTTTTACAACTTGTTAATAGAATTGGCAGTTAAAATCCAAGTATATTAAGCTGCGTATCGGGTTCAGTGGTGCGAACGTCAAATTCTGTTACCCTGTTCAGCAAATTTCTGCTGCGAAGGTACTCTTTGATTTGAGTCGCTTTTCTTTTTTTAAAGACTCCGAGCATTTCCCTATTACCCATGTCATCATAAAAGTATAAAACTTTTTTACATTTTGCTCTCTTTATAGCCTTTTCAATTTGCCGTTCATAGGTTATGCTTTGGGGTAAATGCATTATACTTACTCTCCATTCAAGATTCTTCAACATAACTGCAAGAATCGGACCAAATGCGCAGATGGGATTCATGTTAAAGGAAAGAAATTAAAGGATTAAGTCTTCAGTTTATTTTTTTTCTGTACCGTGTATTAGATTTTCTATGGAGGGGATGATCACTAATTCGGTCTGACCCCGTTGTTCCCGAGCCTTTTCTAAAAATAAAAGTCTCGATTCGACCCAATGTTCTGAAGGATGGGTGTTTTTCTGCAGATGTTCGAGAGCTTCCAGCCCGATTCTTGCCGCATGGGAAAGGTCTTCAGAAAGAGTTTCGATTTCCCAGAGAATGGGGGAAAGGTTGATGGTATTTTCAAGTAAAGTATGATTTGATTCCCACAAGCTAAGCTTTGCTTTGAGCGATTCAAAAAGGTCTTTATTTTTTGATTTTTGGCTGAGATACTGATCAATCTCCTTGCCAAAATCCCTAGCGGTTTTAGAATCTGGGCGGGCAGCATCTACTACTCTTGACATGGGTGAGTATGATGTATAATTTCTATAGTGTCCTCTTTTATAACCTTTAACCGGTTCGATGACATCAACTAGTGTTTTTAAGTTGGTTATATCATGGCTGTTACAAAGCCTACGCAGCAGCATCCCGTAGTTTTTAATATGAGTAAGTCCGTGTTCTTCCAGCTGAAGGCTGACCGCTTCCAGTCGTTCATACATATTGTCAACATCTTTTATTTTACCGGGAGACCAAAACCTTTCGGCAATTGCCGCCGTCCTAGGCCATATGCGGGAATCGATCGTCTCCGGTACAACATATTCACTCCACATCGTGGCCTCACCTCCGAGTATATGCTTCTTCTCATTTTCAGTGAGAGGTGAATCCTCAGGTATAGGATCATTCAAATAATGTTGATATGCAGGTTGGATCAAGTCGATATAGTACCCATTGGACAGCATCGTCTGGTATCCTTTTTTAGCTGATTCGATCATGGCTTCCTTTCCCCTCCAGGAATGGATAATGATATCTTTGGGAAGACCGGGTTGAAAAATCTCGTCCCAGCCAACCATTTTACGATCGTATTTGGTTAGGATGGCTAATATACGTTTGTTGAAGTATGCCTGAAGAGCATGATTGTCAGGAATATTCATGGAACGTTTGAACTCCTGGATCTTGGGATTTGAGTCCCATTGTTTGCCATTATTTTCATCTCCGCCGATATGGATATATTCATCCGGAAAAAGGGAAGACATCTCACGGAAAAAAGCATCAAAAAAAAGATAGGTAGCTTCTTCGGTAGGATTAAAGGTCGGATCTTTCACTCCCCAGCCCCTCTCAATGGTATATGGTCCGGGAGCGCTGGCATATTCCGGATAAGCAACCAGCCAGCTAGTGGCATGTCCCGGAATGTCGAATTCGGGCATAACTCTAATTCCGCGATCAGAGGCATAACTGATTATATCCCTTATTTGTGCTTGGGTATAATAGAATCCGTCCGATCCGACCTGATGAAGTTTGGGAAAGGTTTTGCATTCAATCCGGAAACCTTGATCTTCTGTCAGGTGAAAATGAAGAACATTGAGCTTAACGGCAGCCATACCATCAATATTTCTTTTAATGACTTCGACCGGCATGAAATGCCTTCCGGGATCAATAAGCAGTCCTCTCCAGGGAAAACGGGGAAAATCCTTTATCAGAACAGCGGGCAAGAAATAACCATTCTGGTCCACCGATAAAAGCTGAAGGAAAGTTTCTATTCCTCTTAATACCCCTATATCCGTATTTGCCGAAAGGACGATCCGGGTAGAATATATATTCAGGGTATAGGATTCGTCTTCATGGAGTTTAATCTGACCCGGACGAAGGCATTCTATCAGCATGTCAGCGGATTCCGGTTGCGACTCCCTGGTTATAAAATCTTGGGAAAAAAAGAGTCCTGTGCGCTTTGCAAGCCTGCGCAACAGACGAGTTGCTCCCGTATATAATCTGTCCCCTCCGTTTCCGTCTATTTTGATTATGAATGACTCTTCCAGATCAAAACGTCCTTGTATAAACTCGATATCTGCCGGTATAGGCATCAGACTTATCGGGTTATTCTCAGGGAGTGTTTGAGGAAAGATAGATATAGACATAATCAAGAAAAGACAAAGATAAGCTGACCATGATTTTTTCATCATTCACCTCGATTTTTCATTTTAAAACGGTTTAATTTATTTTACTTTATTTGCTTTATAAAATCTTCCCGTGTTATATATTTTATCTTATCTGGATTATTCAGAATTAAGCTTAGGCCCAAAAAAGGAGATAAAAGATGCGATGTCTAAAATATTGGTTTTCAGTTTTTTTTATTGCAGCTTTTTCGATCTTCCTGCAGGCAAATATAAAGAGATCGTTTAATGATCGAACAGAAAGACATCCAGCTGCAAATGTGTATAAACCTGGATATTTACTTCAGGATACCAACGGCGATGATATAATAGACCATGTCAAAACCAGAATTATAATACCCCAATCTTTTTCTGAAGCAGAAATGACCAGTGCTGCCAATATGGGTGCGCGCTTGGGTTATGAGACCACGGCCCTCGATCTAGATATTCTAGACATAGGTCCGGAAAGAGAGAAAGTCTATGAAATACCTGTAATTATAATCAGTCAGGAACGTGATTTTCTCCAAAAAAATGGGGTAAAGACCCAGGAAATGGATACCAGATTAAAACCTGGACAGGGAGAAATTATATTCATTCCCCCCAATGGTACTTTCCAAAAGGGAGGAGCTGCTGTGACCGGATATGATGATTCCGGCTT
>CAZLBV010000097.1:0-4096 GCA_964557845.1 uncultured Eubacteriales bacterium
CATTCTTAATATATTCAGAAACTAACATTTGTGTCTCTTTTTTGAATTTACTTGAAAAATAGGACCAATTATATTCAAACTCTTCTGCCAATGATTGAATAGTTAATTTTCTTAATTTCTCAAGATCACTATTAAGGATGAAGACAATTACATTCTCACTGAATCTTAATTTCATTATTTAAAAAAATTTTTCCGGATAGAACTCAGCCTGGCTGTTCTATGTCAAAGAAATTAAAAAAATTACCAAATTCCTGTTAAAATATTTTTTTTGGCTTCAAAAATCCCTTTTAAACAAAATACTTCAGAGAAATGAAAATTGTATATTACTGATTTTTAAAGAGATAAATTAGCCAACCCAATAAAAAATACAATAAAATATAAGTTTTTTACAATGAGCCGAAAGAAAAACCAATGCCCAATCCGATATTCCAACGGCTTGCCCGGTAGTTGACAGGAAAATCAGGCAGGGAGGATGAGCTATCAGGAGAAAATCCATATTGAAGAACCGCATCCAGCGAGAGTCCTCCGATGCTCTCTGAGTAGTCCCAAATCGAGAACGCCGGACCGTCGTATCCTATTCCAATGGATATTATATTATTATCTAAATCGGGAAAAACTGGATGGATCATCCTGTTTTCCACAGAACTTTTTTGATGGGAGTAGCCAGCCCTTACCAGCAGAAATTCTTTGATCCGATACTCTAAACCAAGCATGATGCTTGAAGTGTCTTTCAAGTTGAGCTCAATTCCATCCCTGATGGGATCCGGCCTCATTCCATAATACTCTTCAATTAAATCATAGAACTGTGGATTAAAATCGAATTCCCACTTATTTATCTCATTCATTCCGGTCCTTTGAAGATCCAACAGAAAAGTGAGGCTTTTACCAGGCGAGTACATAAACCCCACAGCATATTCATTAGGCAAAGTAAAGGAAGAAGTCGCACGCTGGTGAATGTTGTAGATTGGCCTATCAAATGACTTTGGGAAAAAGAAAGTGTGGGCTCCTTTAAAGTCTAATATTACTCTTGGCTGATATCTCCCTCCGATATGGAGATTATCACTGATCTTTAACAATATCCCTGCAGTAAAACCTGTTGCTTTTGAGCTGACATTTGATTCACTGGTGGAAACTAAAATATTTTCGGATCCTATCCCCTGAAAAGTAAAATTCTTTTCGTATTTCCAAGTTACATCAGAAGAGATAAAATCTATTCCTGCTCCCACTGAAAGAAAATTAGATATCTTTACTGCGATGGCGGGCCGAATATAGAGCGTATTCAGTTTTGAGTAAATTGAAAATGTGCGTCCTATCCAGTTTTCCAACCACTTGGTTTCCATGGAAAAGGGAGTAAATATCCCAATGCCAACAGCGATTCTGTTTTTAATACTGATGGATGCAAAATGAGTTGAACGAAGCACCTCATGAACACTTTGAGCAGGGGTTGGGAGGGCAGCGGATTCTGTTGTTACTGTCGTTTTAGGGTAATAGAGGTTCGTTCTGAACATGATTCCCGATGAGAAACCCAGCGCGGCAGGATTATAGAATATGGAAGAGGCGTCATCCGTGATATTGAGGAAGGCCCCACCCAATCCAGCCGCTCTTGCGCTTAATTCGAATGACCTGAGTCCAGAGGCACCCAGGTAAACAACACTTGATATAATAATGGCGAAAATAAACAGAATGAATTTCTTTTTTCTCAATTTTTTTTGTTCTCCTTCAAATTCTTTTTTATTTCCCAGGTCATCTTTATGAAATCGAATTATTGCACTTAATAATTAATAGGTCAATGAATCATTATTTTCGGTCATGAACCAGTCAGACATGAGCAATCAGCAGACTGCAAACAAAATACACCATGCAAGCTTTTAGACTAGATATGGCCGAGGTCGACAGAAATAAGACGGCTTTCAAAGTATTTTAAATAGAGTTCAAAACCTAAGAAGAACTGCAACCAGGATTTAGGTTAGAAAGGATAATTCCAAAGTCTTGACAGGGGAGACCAGTTGTAAGAGAATTTATAAGAAAATAAATTGTAAGGGAAAACAAAATGAAAAAACAAAAAAGAATCTTCTTTATATTCTGGGTTGTTGCAGCGCTCGGCATATTTTTCTACACGGATCTTTGGGCCCAAGAAGAATTTCAGGCGCGGTTGTTTCCGGAAGTTGGTCCTGGCTCGCAAAAGGCTGAAAAGATTATCATTACGGTCGACAGTTACACCACTTCAGAAGAGATATATCAGCTCGTAAATATATACAACAATAGAGGATACGATGAGTTCAGGGCAACTTTACAGGGAATGAAGAAAGGAATTCTACGCCCAACAGGTGGCCGAGGCATGCAGATCATCCTGCATGCAGCTCAGAGTATACCCACTGATAAAGGAAGGAAAATCACCCTGGTAGGTGAAAGCCAAAGTTGGAATCTGGATTCTTCCCGAAGATATGATAGCCGGTTTCCCTTTTTGGTTATTGAATTAAAACTTAATGAAAAAGGGAAAGGATCGGGGAATATCTATCTGTCGGCAGATATTAAATTAACTAGCGAAGGGACCATTGAAAAAGCAGCTTATAATGCACCGCCCAGGCAGCTATTAGGAGCAGCCGAAGTAAAAAAATAGCAATCATTCGAAATAAATATCATAAAAACTATTCCATATGCCTCAATTTTATTTTAATGATATAACTCAGCGAAGCTGGAATAAAGGGAACAAAGGGTAAAAAGGGTAAAAAAATTTTCATTCCCATACAAAACTTTGTTATAATTTTGCTGTCAAGGTGATATTAGTTATCTTGCCGGCTTATTTAGCGGGTTAAGGAGGATAACATATGGTTTGTAGATTCCATTTCTTGAAGTTGGCCTTTTAATCAATTCTAATGACGGCCTTTCAATCATTTCGAGATCACTTGGGGCGCTTTGTGTTTACCTTGAACTCAACGAGTGAATAATCCAGGATAAATAATACAATTTAAAGGAGTCATAATGAAAAAATCATTGATTGCAATGGCGGCTGTCACTCTTGCACTGGTTTCATTCGTCTTCTCTTCTCAACTTAAATACGAAACCGAAATCTTTGCTCTTAAGGATAGCACGCCGCTGCGGATATCCATCGAGACATATATGGAGAAAGACGGATGGACCCCAGTTGTCCTTTCTGTATGTGGTCTGGATATATTTCTCTGGATGGATGCCAGCGGAAAAGTGAGTGAAATGCAGCCCGTGGACTCAAGGTCTTTGGCCCCGCTTTTCTTTATCGACCTTGACTATCCGGTTCTCTCATCGGATGAGTGGAGCACGGAGCTGGAGATTTATGAGCAAAATGAGATCCGGATAAGGCTTCAAGCGCTGAAAGCAGATATTCCTGTTCTCCTAAGGCTCGATCGTGCCCAAAAATCGGCTGAGATATTTCTCGGAGGATACAGGACGAGGTTAAATCCTGTGGAAGCAACGTTTATGAAAATAGAGCCGGATCTTGAAGAGCTGAAACTCAGTGGCCCCCAAATCCTGGTCCTTCCCAAGCTTGTCTACTGGCAAGAGATAGGGACTATTTATTCGACACTTTTTAGAGGTGAAAGATTCGATCTGGAACGGAGCCGCGTCTGGGTGAAAAGGATTGAGCGGAGGAGGCAGAGATGAGAAAAACAGCAGTTTATTGGTATCTTTTGATTTTTTTGGGCGTTGGCTGTTGGTCAATGCACGGCGCTATTCCGGCTTCACAGCGAGCAGCACTGATTGCTCTCTACAACAGCACTAACGGGGATAACTGGACATCCAATAGTGGATGGAAAACACCTCCGCTGGAAGCGGATGGCTTCAGCCAGGTGGGCACCGAAAACACCTGGTACGGGATAACCTGTGATGGAGGAAATACGGCTGTTCTAGATGTGATCTTGGAATCAAACAATCTCATCGGTCAAATTCCACCTGAGCTGGGCAACCTGTCAGATCTTATCAACCTTTCCTTCTATTCCAACCAGCTCACAGGTAGCATCCCCCCCCAACTAGGCAACCTGTCTAACCTTACCTACCTCTACTTCGGCTCCAACCAGCTCACAGGCAGCATCCCCCCCGAACTGGGCAATATGTCTAACCTTAG
>CAZLBV010000098.1:0-8442 GCA_964557845.1 uncultured Eubacteriales bacterium
ACGGATTAGCGGGAATATGATCATAGGAAAATAAACATTTAAATTCAGAGTAAATTATGGTAGTATAAAATTTAAGAATTGAACTCCTGTCTTGAATCAAATTCAAAATCTTAAATGAGTTATTTAGTTTATGCCCGCAAATACAGGCCCAAGACTTTTGAAGAAATGATTGGGCAAAAAGCTGTAGTTCAGACACTGCAGAACGCTGTTAAGAACGACCGGGTAGCCCAGGCTTATATTTTTTCAGGGATGCGCGGTGTCGGTAAAACGACAGCGGCGCGGATCTTGGCCAAATCTTTGAACTGTGAACATGGACCCACCCCGAAACCCTGTAATGCCTGTTCTATTTGTAAGGAAATTGATGAAGACAGATCAATAGATGTTTTGGAGATCGATGGTGCTTCGAACACAGGTGTGGATGATGTAAGATCTTTGCGGGAAGGTGTTCAATATAAACCGATCTACTGCCGCTACAAGATTATCATTATTGATGAGATTCACATGCTTTCCAAGTCTGCATTCAATGCTCTTCTAAAAACCCTGGAGGAACCTCCTCCAAATACTGTTTTCATTTTTGCAACCACTGAATTTCACAAGGTCCCGGCAACAATCGTTTCCCGGTGCCAGCACTTTGAGTTTAAAAAGATATCCCACAAAGATATCCGGGAACATATCCGGGAAATTTCTGAGAAAGAAAACATTAAAATATCTCCATTTGGATTGAACCTTATTGCTTCTGCATCTGATGGGAGTTTGCGGGACGCTCAGAGCCTACTTGATCAGGCGGTTGCTTTTTCCGGGGATGAAATTATAGATGAGGACCTAAAGGAAATTTTAGGTACAGTCAACCGGGATTTACTCTTTTCCTTTTCCTCTGTTGTCCTGGAAATGAAACCTGATAAGATCTTCGGTCTGGTTGAACAAATGACCGATAGCGGATATGACCTTCGCTTCTTTTATTCAGAGTTGATTCGTCACTTTCGGGACCTTCTGATGGTGAGAACGATCGATAAAGCTCATGAATTGTTGAATTACGAAGACAAAGAAATTAAAAGGTTGAAGGATGAAGCCAACAAGGCAAATCCAGATGACCTGCTACGCTGTTTGTTATCTCTTCAAGAGGGAGAACCGAGTTTGAAGTTTTCTTCTCATCCCAGGATTCTCCTGGAATCATTATTGATAAAACTATGTCACTATAAAAGGTTAATTCCCATAGAAGAATTGATCCAGGATGTAAAAGAGATGAAACGGGATCTAAATAATGATTCAATTGCACCCGATCAGCCCTCCCCGGTGAAAAAAGTTTTTTCACAGGAAAAAAATAGGGATGAACTGCTGAGTCCAGAAACTGAAGGATCACAAAGAGAACAGGATAATCCTAAGGTTGAAAATGAGATAAATAGGGCTGAGGAAAAGAAAAAATTCAAGGATAATACGGAAAAAGTACTTAAGAATCCCTCGGTCCAGAATTTCATGGAAAAATTCAAGGCACAGATTATTTCTGTTGAGCCTGAGGTAAATAAAAAGAAATAAACGGTCTAACCTGTTTGGGCCGGAGGAGTTTGTAATGAAAGGTGTGCCGAATTTACAGAAAATGCTAAAAAAAGCACAAGAAATGCAGGAACAACTCCAGCGTGAGACTGCTGAAATGAGGGTTGAAGGGTCGAGCGGAGGGGGAATGGTATCCATTGTCTTGGACGGCACAAAAAATGTTGTTTCTATCAAGATCGATCCAGAAGTGATCAATAAAGATGATGCCGAAATGCTGCAGGATTTGATCATAGCTGCCTTTAATGATGCTAACAGCAAGGTGGAAGAAGCCTTATCCGAAAAGTTAGGCGGATTAAATGCAGGTTTGAAGATACCAGGTTTATGATAGCGATGAATGAAAATGATCATCCTCTTACTCGTTTGATTGAAGAGATAAAAAAAATTCCAGGGATCGGTGCTAAAACTGCTCAAAGGATCGCATTTTATATAATCGGATTGCCTAAAGAAGAATCAGATAAATTGGCGGATGCGATTAAAGAAGCCAAGAGCCAGATTTTTTTCTGTTCGATCTGCAACAGTTTAACTCATGTTGATCCTTGTCATTACTGTACTCGTGATTGCCGGGATGATGATGTCCTTTGCGTGGTCGAAGAGCCGTTCAATATTGCTTCGATCGAAAAAACCGGTATTTTTCAAGGCCGGTACCACGTTCTGTTAGGGGCTCTTTCGCCTCTTAAAGGGGTAGGGCCGGATGATCTTAAAATCGATCAGCTGATCGAAAGAGTTCGCAAAAATAACTTCAAAGAAGTCATATTAGCCACAAATACCACGGCTGAAGGAGAGGCGACTGCCCATTATTTGGCAAAAGTATTATCCGAGTTTAATATAAAGATAACTAGATTGGCTATGGGATTACCAGCCGGGTCAGATCTGGATTTTGCTGATCAGGTTACAATAAAGCGAGCTTTAGAAGGAAGAACAGAAATAAAAGACTAAACAAGATCAGTTATTCTATTTTTTAGCTGATTCATTATTAAAAGAATGATTTATTATATTTATGCAATTATAGGAGACCGAAGATGAAAAAGGTTTATGAGCCCATTGAGGGCAACACAGCTGCAACTCATGTTGCCTATGCTTTTAGTGAAGTTGCTGCCATTTATCCGATCACCCCTTCTTCATTAATGGGGGAATTAGCAGATGCTTGGGCAGCAGAAGGACGTAAAAATATTTTCGGACAAACACTCGATGTCATAGAGATGCAATCGGAAGGAGGCGCTTCTGGTGCGGTACATGGAAGCCTCTCTGCAGGAGCGTTAACCACTACTTTTACTGCGTCTCAGGGATTGATGTTGATGCTGCCGAACATGCACAAAATTGCAGGAGAGCTGCTTCCTACCGTGTTTCATGTTTCCGCCAGGTCATTGGCCTGCCAGTCTCTGTCTATTTTCGGTGATCATTCTGATGTGATGTCTGCCCGTAACACAGGTTTTGCCTTGGTTGCATCGGGATCTGTTCAGGAAGTTATGGATCTTGCGATCGTCTGCCATCTGGCCTCATTGAAATCAAAGGTTCCTTTTCTTCATTTTTTTGATGGATTCAGAACATCCAATGAAATTCAAAAAACTGAGATCATACCCTATGAGACCATGGCATCATTGGTAGAGATGAAATACATCCAGGATTTCAGAAACAGGGCCTTGAATCCAGAAAATCCTATGATGAAAGTGGGAGCCCAAAATCCGGATGTGTATTTTCAAGGACGTGAGACAGTCAATAAATATTACGATGATGTTCCTCAGATCGTTCAGGATTATATGGATAAACTGGCAAAAAAGATTGGCCGCCAGTATAAATTGTTTCAATATGTAGGAGATCCGGAAGCAGATAGAATAATTATCGCCATGGGTTCAGCTACTGAAACGATCGAAGAAACCGTCAATTATTTAAATAAGCATGGAGAAAAAGTCGGTCTTATTAAAGTTAGGCTTTACCGGCCTTTTTCAGCAGATGCTCTAGTTTCAGCGATACCATCATCGGTTAAAAAGATCGCAGTTTTGGATAGGACCAAAGAACCCGGTTCACTCGGTGAACCCTTGTACCTGGATATAGCCCTGGCTTTATCTGGAAAGAATATAAAAGTGATCGGAGGAAGATATGGGCTTTCTTCCAAAGAATTCACACCGACTATGATCAAGGCTGTCTATGATCATCTGAATGGAAAAGCTTCTCATGGATTTACTGTTGGTATTGAAGATGATGTGACCAATCTATCTCTTTCCCTGGGAGAGGAGATCGAAACCGAACCAAAAGGGACCGTTAGATGTAAATTTTGGGGATATGGTTCCGATGGAACGGTCAGTGCGAATAAAAATTCAATCAAGATCATTGGCGATGCTACCGATATGTACGCCCAGGGATATTTTCAATATGACTCTAAAAAATCGGGAGGGATAACGGTTTCCCATCTTCGTTTCGGCAAAGATAAGATACAGTCGCAGTATTTATTGACCCATGTGGATTTTGTTGCACTGCATAAATCATCCTATATAGGACGTTATGATATTCTTGGCGGTATAACCAAAGGCGGTACTTTTTTATTGAATTCAACCTGGAAGACAGATGAAGTTTTTGAACACTTAACCGAAGATATGCAGAGAACAATCATCGAAAAAGATATCAAGGTCTATAATATTGATGCTTTATCCATCTCCCAGAAAGTGGGGTTGGGTGCAAGGATCAACTCGGTCATGCAGGCTGCTTTCTTTAAAATATCAGGGGTCTTACCGGAAAAAGAAGCACTTGATCTCATCAAGAAAGCTATCAAAAAGACTTTTATCTCCAAAGGTGAAGAAATCGTTAAGATGAACTGGGCTGCAGTTGATGCTGCCTCTGAAGCGCTTGAAAGAGTTCCGATCCCGGATAAAATCACAAAATCTGCCCCTGAGATCAAACTCATTCCTGATGATGCCAGTGATTTTGCTAAAAATGTCATTAAACCAATTATGCATTTTATGGGAGATTCCATACCTGTATCCCATATGCCCGATGATGGACGAGTTCCTACTGGTACCACCCGGCTTGAGAAGAGGGGAGTAGCGCCGGAAGTTCCGAAATGGATTCCTGAAAATTGTATCCAGTGCAACCAGTGTTCTTTGATATGCCCGCATGCAGCTATCAGGCCCAAGCAGATCCTGCCGGAAGATTTAAAGAACGCTCCCAAAGATTTCGTGACACTTAAGTCCAATACCAAAAACGATAAGGATCTTAAATATCGTTTGCAGGTCTATATCGATGATTGTGTCGGGTGTTACAATTGTGTTGAAGTTTGCCCAACCAAGGAAAAAGCCCTGGTTATGATTCCGATCGATGAGGCAAGAAAAGATAATGAGACGGAAAGAGAAAACTTTTTCGAATCTCTTCCATATAACAATCTGGATGGCGTCAGAAGGGAATCTATTAAAGGAAGCCAGTTCCTTATACCTTATTTAGAGTTCAGCGGAGCTTGCGGCGGATGTGGCGAAACTCCTTATGTGAAACTCGCTACCCAGCTGTTCGGGGATAGAATGATCATTGCCAATGCCACAGGTTGTTCCTCAATTTGGGGCGGCACTTTTCCGACTATGCCGTACTGTCAAGATGTTGAAGGCAAAGGGCCGACCTGGGCTAACTCTTTATTTGAAGATAATGCTGAATATGGTTTTGGAATGAGGCTGGCAGTTGATTCCAATCGAAAACAGCTATTGTATAATATCGATAAAATACTGGAGTTAAGGACTACAGCAGAGTTAGAAAAAGCTTTGAGAAAAAGCAAAGAATTGTGGACTGAAGTGGGTGACGAAGCCAAAGAAGCGGCTAAAGAAGTAAAAAAAGTGCTGCCAACTGCTTTGAAGAAAGCCTCCGGTGAATCAAAACAAGTATTGGAAAAAATCCAGGAGTTTCAAGATTATTTGGTGGATAAGAGTGTATGGAGTATTGGTGGTGACGGATGGGCTTATGATATCGGTTATGGTGGCTTGGATCATGTGATAGCGATGAGAAAGAATGTTAATATTCTAGTCCTGGATACTGAGGTTTATTCCAACACCGGAGGGCAGGCATCAAAATCAACTCCATTAGGGTCAGTAGCAAAATTTGCTGCAGCAGGCAAGAGAACAAAGAAAAAAGATCTTGGAATGATGGCCATGACCTATGGTTATGTTTATGTTGCAGCTGTTTCCATGGGTGCCAATCAGAATCAGTGCCTCAAGGCATTTCTTGAGGCAGAAGCTTATGATGGGCCATCTATGATCATTGCCTATTCCCCCTGTATTAATCATGGTTTGGACATGACAAAAACCCAAGCTGAAGAGAAATTAGCGGTTGAAACAGGTTATTGGATCCTATACCGTTACAATCCCAAACTGGCTGAGGAAGGAGAGAATCCTTTGCTCCTGGATTCGCGTGAGCCGAAGTTAGAGTACGAAAATTTCTTGAAAAATGAGATTCGTTACCGCACATTGTTGCTGCAGCATCCTGAAATAGCAGAAAAATTATTCAAAGAAGCCGCAGAAGACGCTAAAGAAAGATACGAGAGATATAAGCAGATGGCCGAGAAAAAGATTTTTTGAGGCTCTCTAAGATCTAAAAACAAAAAAAATAATAATTGAACTACAAATGATTTGTTTTGAATTTTTATCTAATATGTGATATATTACATATCAGAGACAAGGTATGGGTAAAGAATACATGTTAAATCTAAAGTCTTTGAAAGAACAGGTCTATGAATATCTCAGGTCTCAGATGCAGAAGGGTAAGCTTCTACCAGGATCGCTCATAAATCTCGATGAGACCAGCAAGAAATTAGGTGTCAGCAGGACGCCTTTAAGGGATGCCCTGCTGCAGTTGGAAATGGAGAATTTCGTAGCCATTATCCCGAGGAGGGGGATCGTGGTTAAACAACTGACTCTTAAAGACATTCAAGAATATTATGAGATCATAGGATCATTAGAGAGCCAGGCAGTTTTGACTGCCATGAGTTCAATAAAGACTGAAGATGTTAAAAAAATGGGCGAGTTAAATAAAGAGATGGAGGCTGCTATATCTGAGGACAATTTTAACCGTTATTATCAGAAAAATCTCAAATTTCATGATGTATTTCTGAATCTATGCGGTAATGATAACCTTATAAGAATAGTTTCTAATTTAAAAAAAAGACTCTACGATTTTCCCCGTCAAGAAGGATTTGTAAAACAGTGGGAGGTGAGTTCAATCGAAGAACATCAAAAATTGATTGATTTAATAGCAGATGGCCGCAAGGAAGAAGCAGCTGCTTTCATAAGGGATGTTCATTGGTCCTATAAAGTCCAGGAAATATTTATTAAAGAGTATTACAAACATGCGGCGGCATTTTCACGAGGAAATAATGCAAAATTCGCATAAAGCCATAATTTTCGACATAAAACACTATGCTATCCATGATGGGCCAGGTATAAGGACAACGGTCTTTTTTAAAGGATGCCCCCTGAACTGCGGATGGTGCCACAATCCTGAAGGAATTAATCCGGAGCCAGAGATCTTTCTCCGCAGCAATCTGTGTGCTGAAGGATGTACTGCCTGTCTGGCTACCTGTCCCCAAAAAGCCCTCTCCAAACCCAATAATAGCACCGTAGTCGTTGATAGAATGAAATGCGATCTCTGTGGATTATGTGAATCGGTCTGCAGTTATGGAGCCCTGGAAGTGGTCGGAAAAGAAATGACAATATCTGAGATAATGAAGGAGGTTGAAAAGGATAGAATATTCTTTGAAGAAAGCGGAGGAGGAGTAACCCTATCAGGGGGAGAACCTTTGTCTAATCCGACGTTCTTAGAGCCGCTTCTGGAGCAATTTAAGAGTAAAAATATCCATGTAGTTGCGGATACTTCCGGATTTTTTAATTATGATAGGTTTTCGCATATCCTCGATGAGATTGATCTATTTCTCTTTGACTTAAAAATTATGGATTCTCAGATGCATAAAAAATATACCGGACAATCCAATGAAATAATTCTTGAAAATTTGAAGAGAATATCCCGATCAGGAAAACCTGTCGCTGCCCGGATACCTCTTATAGCAGATATAAATGACAGCGAAAAAAATATAAAAGAAACCTGTGAGTTTCTCCAGAAACTCGATAATATAATCCGTATTCATCTTTTACCTTATCACAAAGGTGGGGAGGCTAAACATAAAAGACTGGGAAAGTCAGAGTCCTTAAACGGTTTCAAGTCTCCTACTGAGGAGGAGATTAATACTCTTAAAAAGATCATATCCGAGTATGGATTTTCTGTAAGGATTGGAGGATAAAAAATGAAGGATCGTATCAGAAAACTAAGAGAACAAAGTTTAAATGCAAGACCCACCATCACTCCCGAGAGAGCGATTCTTGTCACGGACTTTTATAAAAGCGATCTAGCAGACCAAGTGTCTTCTCCTGTCCGTAGGGCATTGGCCTTTAAGCATTTGATGGAAAATAAGGCGATCTGTATCAATGAAGGGGAATTGATTGTGGGAGAAAGAGGGCCGGCTCCTAAACTCACTCCGACATATCCTGAAGTTACAGCACACAGCTTAGAAGATCTAAGGATTTTAAATACTAGAGAAAAAACATCATTTTCTGTAGATGAAGAGACCATGAATATCTATGAAGAAAAGATCATTCCGTTCTGGAAGGGACGATCGATCCGGGACCGGATCTTCATGCAAATGACTCAGGAATGGAAAGATTCATTTGAAGCCGGAATCTTTACTGAATTTATGGAACAAAGGGCTCCGGGACATACTGTTCTGGATGATAAGATATATAAAAAGGGATTTCTTGATTTTAAACAAGAGATTGAAAAAAGTATGGCATCTCTTGATTTTTTGAATGATCCCCAGGCACTTGCCAAACAGGAAGAATTAAAAGCCATGTCGATCTCTGCGGATGCCCT
>CAZLBV010000099.1:0-7530 GCA_964557845.1 uncultured Eubacteriales bacterium
TTTTGTCCGGCAGTTTCCCGGACGAATTGCTGGTCAGACAAATGACCAGGAAGGCAGGCGGGGCTTTGTGCTTACTTTGTCAACCAGGGAGCAGCACATCAGAAGAGAAAGGGCCACTTCGAATATCTGTACCAATCAGGCATGGTGTGCTTTGAGAACGACCATATTTCTTGAAGCCATGGGAAAAAAAGGTTTAAAAGAAATGGCTTATCAGAATATTCAAAAAGCTAATTACGCCGTGGATATTCTTTCCAAAATAAAAGGGGTGAAGCCAAAATTTTCCGGCAGCTTTTTCAATGAATTTGTGATCGAGTTTGAAAAACCATGGAAAGATATAGAAAAACATTTGCTGGATAATAATATAATTGGCGGCTTGTCCCTTGAAAGTATCTATCCGGAATTGAAAAATTGTGCTCTTTTCTGTGTGACAGAAAAACATACTAAAGCCGAGATCGACAAATTAGGGGACTTGATCCGCGATGCCATGAAAAGGATCGATTAGGAAAAAAGCCATGATACGAGAACCATTAATTTTTGAATTAAGTGATGAAGGGAAAAAAAGTTATATTTTGCCTGAGCTCGATGTTCCGGTGAACCAGGAGGCGTTAAAGGACCTGAAAGAAAGAAAAGATATCGAAGGATTTCCCCAGGTCTCGGAGATAGAAGTCGTTCGGCATTTTACGCGATTATCCCAAATCAATTATTGTATCGATACGGGTTTTTATCCTCTGGGTTCCTGCACGATGAAGTACAACCCCAAGATCAATGAAAAAATCGCCGCCATGCCGGGGTTCCAGGAAGGCCATCCCTATTCACCAATTTCCTTGGTCCAAGGCAATCTGGCTGTCATGAGATCCTTAGAAGAACTGCTCATGGAGATAACCGGTATGGATGCGTTTTCTCTGCAGCCCTCGGCCGGAGCTCAGGGAGAATTGCTCGGTATGATGCTTATTCGTGCCTGTTTGGAAGAGAGAGGCGATCCCAGAAAGTTCGTTCTCATTCCTGATTCTGCCCACGGCACAAATCCATCCAGTGCGCATATTTGCGGTTATCAGGTCAAGGAGATAAAAACAACTGAAGAAGGAATAGTCGATGTAGAAGATCTTAAAAGGCTGATGAGCCAAGAAATTGCGGCGATAATGATCACCAATCCTAATACTCTTGGAATTTTTGAAAAGGATATTAAAAAAATCGCTCATATCGTTCATTCTGGGGGCGGCTTTGTTTATATGGACGGAGCCAACATGAACGCACTCCTCGGATATTCCCGCCCCGGGGACATGGATGTTGATGTGATCCATCTAAATCTTCATAAGACTTTTTCCACCCCTCACGGAGGAGGGGGCCCGGGATCAGGCCCTGTCGGAGTCAAAAAAGAATTAATCCCCTTTCTGCCTGTCCCTGTGATAGAGAAAGATAAGGATGAATATTATTTCAACTACGACAGGCCAAAGAGTATCGGTAGGATTAAGGGATTTTATGGCAATTATCTGGTCATGGTCAAAGCCCTGTCCTATATACTTTCCTTAGGTGCCAGAGGATTAAAAGAAGTTGCAGAGATCGCAGTATTAAATTCTAATTATATTAGAAAATCACTTGAAGGCACTTACCACCTGAAATACAAGGCTCCCACCTTGCATGAATGCGTATTCTCCGATAAAAATCAGTTACCCACAGGGATCAAAAATATTGATATTGCTAAGCGGTTGATCGATTATGGTTTACATCCTCCCACAATGTCCTTTCCTTTGATCGTTCCCGGTGCCTTGATGATAGAGCCCACTGAGACTGAAAGTAAACGCGATCTCGATCATTTCATTGACGCTATGATCAAGATATCAGAAGAAGCCGAAAAAGATCCGGAGATTCTAAAGTCTGCTCCAACCTCTGCATATGTGTCCCGGCTTGATGAAACCGCTGCAGCCAGGAACACCATTCTCCGCTGGAAACCTGACAAGTGAATCAAAAACTTCGATTGAAGTGAATGATTTGATCAAAATAAGTAAAAAACATAACTTTGGATTGTTATAAATGGCGCTGCAAGACTTATTCATGAATCTAAACAAATATTGGGCAGATCAGGGCTGCTATCTTGCTCAAACCTATGATGTCGAGGTCGGAGCGGGAACTATGACCCCTGATACTTTTTTTAGGGTTCTGGATAAAAGACCATGGAGGGTGGGATATGTTCAGCCTTCCCGGCGCCCCACAGACGGCCGGTTCGGAGAAAATCCTCATCGTGTTCAAAAACACTTTCAGTATCAGGTGATCATGAAACCGTCACCGGATGATATCCAGCAGATATATATGAATAGTTTGGAAACACTCGGGATCAGTCTCAGCGAGCATGATTTTAGATTCGATGAAGACAATTGGGAATCACCTACTATAGGTGCGTGGGGAGTGGGATGGCAGGTCCTCCTCGATGGTTTGGAAATAACTCAGTTTACCTATTTTCAGCAGGCCGGAGGCATAGATCTTTTTCCTGTTCCGGTCGAGATCACTTATGGATTAGAGCGTTTGGAGATGTTTTTGGAACAAAAAGATGACATTTATGATCTTATGTGGTCAAAGGATGTCACTTATTCTGATCTAAGATTGAGGGAAGAAAAGGAATTTTCAGAATATAATTTCAATCAAGCTGAGATCGGTTCCTTAAGAAAAAGCTTTTCGTCCTTTTTAGAAGAGGCTCAAAAGCTGACCGAACATGATCTCCTGCTTCCTGCCTATGATCTATGTTTGAAATGTTCCCATTTTTTTAATCTGCTCGATGCCAGAGGCGCGATAAGCGTTACGGAAAGAGTGAATATGATTTCCCAGATCAGGGCGGTTGTGATCCTGATCGCACAGAAATATTCTGCTAAGGAGTGATGAGATTGACGGATTTTCTCTTGGAAATATTAACCGAGGAAATGCCTTCCTCTCATATAATCACTGGGATGGATCAATTACAAAGGGGGATGATCGATCTTCTTGAAGCCCAAAAGATCAGTTTTGTTCCGGAGAAATTAAAAGTGTTTGGAACCTGCCGTAGATTGGTGTTGAGAGGAGATGTGCAGCCGGAACAGGAATCCAAACAAGTTGAGATCATAGGCCCTCCCAGTTCAGCTGCTTTTAACTTGGATGGATCTCCTACTCCGGCGGCCTTAGGGTTTGCTAAGAAACATGGTGTTGACGCCAGCCGACTTCAAATGATCCATACAAAGAAGGGAGAGTATGCCGGATTGAGAAAAACATCTAAAGGGCGTCTTACTGAAGATATTCTCAAAGAGAATCTACCTAATTTGATCTTAAAGATGACTTTTCCTAAAATGATGCGCTGGGGGGAAAAGACCCTTCGATTCTCGCGTCCGATCAAAAATATCCTCTGTTTATATGCCGAAAAAGAACTTGGATTCCAGGTTGGAGACATCAAATCTAATGCTTGTACTTATGGCCATAAGATCCATGCTCACTTGAGGCAGGAAATATCCAGTATCCCTGCATATATTGGATTTCTTTCGGAAACAAAGGTGATCATATCACCGGATGAGCGCAGGAAAAAGATACAGCAGCAGATGAAAAGGAGATTGAATTCTCTAAACGCAGAAGTGATGCAGGATGAGCAGCTTATGGAGAAGATGGTCTATGATGTTGAATATCCTTATGTTTTTCTTGGTGAATTTCCGGAATCTTATTTAAGGCTGCCTATAGAAGTTTTGAGTACGGCGATGAAAGTTGGACAGAATCTTTTTTCTGTAGTGAAAGGAAAAAAGCAGCTGCCTTATTTTGTAGGAGTTGCCGATGCTGTCCGAGATACCAAAAAGTATATTAAAAATGGAAATGAGAGGGTATTAAAAGCCCGTTTGGAAGATGCCCGTTTTTTCTGGGAACAGGATCTTAAGACCGATCTTAAATCAAGGATAAACTCACTTGATAAGATACTTTTTCAGGAAGAACTGGGAACTTATGCCGATAAAGCTCAGAGATTAAAAAAAATAGTCGGATATCTCGGCATTAGACTTGATCTGGGGGCAGAAAAAAAAGAACTGGCTGCAGCCGCAGAGTTATGTAAAGTCGATCTTATGACCGATATGGTGAAGGAATTTCCTTCTTTACAAGGGAAAATAGGGGGATTATATGCGCGTAAGGAGGGTTATCCCGCTTCTGTATGGAAAGCGGTCTATGAACACTATCAACCTGTGAGTATGGATGATCAGGTTCCTTCCTCTATGACAGGAGCGATCTTGAGTATCGCCGATAAATTGGATGCGATCATTGGTGTGATCGGGACCGGCTATAAAGTATCAGGCTCCAAAGATCCCTTTGGGCTGCGTAGGAACGCGCAGGGAATATGCAAGGTGATAATCGAGAAAAAAATAAATCTCTCCCTTACACGCTTGATCGACAAATCCATAAAAGTATATGGAGATTACCTTAAAACTGAAAATAAGGAAATTAAAAGCTATTGCTTAGACTTTTTCTACAGCCGGTTGGAATATATCTATGATAAAGAAGGTTTTTCTTATGATCTGATCAAAGCGGCGCTTGCTCCTGGAGTTGAAGACATTTATTTCACCTATCTGCGAGTTCAAGCCTTAAAAGCCCTAAAAGAGAGTGCTTATTATGAACCGATGATCCTCATTGCTAAAAGGGTCAATAATATTATCAAGGATCAACCAGAATGCAAGATCAATTCAGGATTGTTTATGGAAAAGGAAGAGAGAGACCTCTTTACAACTTACCAGATAATTCATGATAATATACGTCCCTTAATTGACAAGGGCGATTTCATCCGGGCTCAAAGGATAATATTCAGGATCAATACCTCTATAAATAATTTTTTTGATAAGGTATTGGTCATGGATGAAAACTTAAGATTCAGAAAGAATCGAATCGGCTTGCTTCAAAAAATAAGCAAGCTTTTTAATTTGATCGCTGATTATTCCCTTCTTGTTATCGAAGGCGAACAGACGGGTTAAACGTAAACGTTGTATTATCCCTGGGCTATATTATCCTGGGCTATTCACGCGTCGAGGTTAGTGCAAATACAAGGAGCCTTGAGTATGAATTTTCTGTGCGCATACTAACCACGAAAATAAACTGGATGAGTGGATGGGAGAACAAGAAAGAAGTCAGGAGCCAGAAGCCAGAATTCTATCTTTTTATCTTCTGTTTCATTCCACTTCATAATTATCATGTATCTTTGATTCATCTTTATCAGAGAATTTTTGTTCCAGAGCGATCAGTTTTACTAGAATACCAGGATAATTTTGAGATTTTTTTTCGCCGTAGGGATTAAATTGGACTCCTATTTGGTATCTGTCATTTTTATCCGGTTGGGAAGAAAACCATCTAACTATTCCCTTTAAGGTTAGGGGTATTCGTTCTCCTGGGATCAATAGTTTCAATTCAACCTTGTCCAGTGCTTTGATCTGATTTCTCGATAAAAACCTCAGACCGCCCCGGCTGATATCTAAAAGCGTACAAAACTCTTCAATATATTTAGTCTCGAAAGGGAGTGATTTGTCATATTTGTAACTGACGGTTGAACCCGGTATCTGAAAACGGATGCAGGATCTTCTTTCTATCCCGCTCATGTCCTCCATAAAAAACCTCCTTTTCCTTGCTTCGACTGTCCAAACCTAAGCTTTGCGGGTAAAATCAGTATGAATATACATCACTACTGCTTATAAAGTCAATCTTACTCCTCGGGGATAAAGAAGGCCTGCTCTTACTTTCAGCTATTAAAAATATGATTCAGAAGATCTTGTCTGAATGTCCCTTTTGTTAAACAGTTAACTGATGTTTTAAGACAGCTTTAGTATGTAGGATGGTATGGTTTCCTGGCATGCAGATCTTATGGCCTTTGTTTTACAGCCGAATAATCTGCTGCTTATTCTGCTCTTAAGATTATATCGACCATGGAGTAAATCTGATTATCGGTAAAGTTTCTCTGCTGAGCCGCTCCGGAAGGACAGGCTGCAAGACATGCCCCGCATCCTTCACATAATATTTCATTGACCTTGACGACTCCTTTTTCTTCATCGATCATGCGGGCATCATAAGGACAACTGGGAATACACAGTTTACAACCACTGCAGAGATCTTCATCGACAAAAGCTACGATGGGATCATGCTGTAGCCGGTCTGCCGAGAACAAAGATTGGACCTTGCTGGCAGCACCACTGGCTTGGGCAACAACCTCAGGAATGTCTTTAGGTGCCTGAGCCGCTCCGGCCAAATACATGCCTGAGGTAATACTCTCGACAGGTCTTAGTTTAGGATGTGCTTCGGCTAAGAAACCATCTTTATCCGTGGCGATCTTCAATTTTTTGACGATCTCTTCGGTGCCTTCGGTCGGCTGCATGGCCATGGCCAGAACGACCATATCTGCGTCGATCTCAATATCTTTTCCGGTTAATGTGTCGACTCCCCAGACTGTAACTTTTCCGTTATTCTGAAACAACTTTGAGACTTTACCCCGCAGATAAACAACTCCGTCTTCTTCGACAGCTCTTTGGACGAATTCTTCATAATTCTTTCCGCCGGAACGGATGTCAATGTAGAACACATAGGCTTGTCCGTCTGGAACATGATGTTTATACAACATGGCGTGTTTGGCTGTATACATACAGCATATTTTAGAGCAGTAGGGTTTATGCATTTCAGGATCGCGGGAGCCGCAGCATTGAATAAAAACCACTTCTTTGGGTTCCTTGTGGTCGGATGGCCTGAGTATTTTACCTTTGGTTGGCCCTGATGCTGAGAGCAGTCTTTCGAACTGAAGGCCGTCAAGCACATCCGCATATTTTCCGAATCCGTATTCTGCGATGTTTTGTTTTCCATAAAGATCAAAACCGGTGGCCACTACAATGGCTCCTACTTCTTCTTCGACGATCTCTGGTTTTTGGTCGAAATCAATGGCATGGGGTTCGCAAACATCCGCACATTTTCCGCAGGCGATCGGGAGGACTCCAGGGCAGGCATTGATGTCTAAAGTATAAGTGGCAGGAATCGCCTGAGGAAAGGGGATGTAGATAGCTTTTCTGCCGGTTAGGCCCAGATCGAATTCATTTTCGACCACGACCGGGCATACTTTAGTGCATTCATCACATAGAGTGCATTTAGCTGGATCCACATAGGTGGGTTTTTTTAGTATTTTGACTTTGAAGTTGCCGACATATCCTGATACTTCCTGGACCTCACTGTAGGTCATCAATTTGATCTTAGGATGTTTGGAAACTTCGACCATTTTAGGTGTCATAATGCACTGTGAACAATCCAGAGTTGGAAACGTTTCAGATAACTGGATCATATGCCCTCCGATAGAGGGTGATTTTTCAACCAGGATTACTTCATGGCCACCGTTGGCAATGTCAAGAGCGGCTTGGATCCCGGCTATACCGCCACCAATAACGAGCGCTCGCTTAGTGACCGGGATACTTAGAGATACGAGGGATTCATTTTGTTTGACCTTTTCCACAATACTCTTGGCAATTTTAATGGCCTTATTTGTGGCTTGTTCTTTATCTTTATGAATCCAGCTGC
>CAZLBV010000100.1:0-3719 GCA_964557845.1 uncultured Eubacteriales bacterium
CTGGGGGAGTAGGCTTTTTTCCAGTTAAAGGGCTCACCGCTTTTCGGATCATAAAAACCCTTTTCAACCGCAAACGAAGTAACATTGGGGGAAGCCATAAAATAATCTGTGTTTTCCAGGTCGATCTCTCCGATCCTGGATTCATTGGGACAAACACTGACATGGTCATCCGGTACTCTCTGGGCGCACCAAACTGCCCCGGGTTTTCCGGTCTTAGGAGTCCAGAGAGGGCCGACCGGCATGATCTCAAAGATCCAGGCCTCATCCGGATCAGCCACTGCCAGCATCTCACCGCCGTCATTAAAACCATACCCGTATTTTTCTGCGAGAGATCCCATGGTCGCAATGGCTTCTCTGGCTGTCTTGCATCTTTCCATAGCTAATAAGGTCAGCATGGTTAGATCCAGAGTGGCTGAGGGGGTGGTGTTGCGCATCTCGCGGCGGCAGCCAATGGTGGATTCTCCAATGGCCAGCTGCTGGTCGTTCATGTATCCGAACATTCCATGGATATAGCCATAAGTATGGGCCGGCTGTTCTATTTCCACACCGGTAAAATCATTCTTATACAGATCCCATTTCAAACCCTCTTCCGGCGGCCAGGTTTTATACTGATTTATATGATAGATCTTGCGAGTGGCACCGGGTTCATGATCAGCCGGCGCGACCACCCGGAAGGTCCAGTCACACATACCGCAGTCGCAGGTATGGGTGGTCATGACCGATCCGTCGGTCGATGCGTCCTTTCCTACCAGGATAGAAGTGCATCCTTCCGGTTCCTGGAAGCTGCTTGTTTTATCACAGCCTCCGGTTTCTTGCGAATTGATTAAAGGGCCTGCATAGAGAAAAATACATAGTCCTATAACCAGAGCGTAATTGATGGTTGTTTTAAATTTCAAATGTTACCTCCTGATTTTAATATGTGTTCTGCCCTGAAATAATCCAGGTTTATTTTTTGGATCCTGATTTGCATTCTTCCAGATGAATCCTTCTTATTTTTTTCTCGGAGTCAAGTTGTGGTATTTAATGACTTCCTGAATCCACCACTCAGGGTAAGTCAGGTTTCTGATCCTTCTCTTTTCAGGATCATACTGCCCAAGATGATTGTATTTTACCAGTAGCATATCTCCCAGTTCCCACCAGGCATTGATTATTTTTTCAGCTCGGATGGTACAGTAATCGGTTAAAAATCCTAGAGCTAGCTCAGGTTCCTGTCGGTAAAGCGCATGGGCAGCTGTGTCGATCGCTTTTATTTGCTCCACGGTGGCATGCTCCCACTGCTCCCGGGCTTTTTTGACATCTTCTATTGCGAATGAATAGGCTACCTGTGTATGAAAATCTACATAATCAAAGGCCCAACGAGCCGAATCCCGGGAAAAGACCCAATGATCCCCCACGCTGAAAGAGGAGGGAATCTTCTTAACTCCTGCATAAAAGGGAATAAAGCAGGATGTATCTTGTGCACCCAGGGCTATCCAGACGATACCTCCGATTGGATCAGGCAGCCAGCTGCGGCTCTGTGTTACTGTAGTGTATTCGGCCCGGTTTACAGAAATGGGGCGGGACATATTGTAAGTTTCCCCATCTGCACTCAAACCTCTGGGGTGGTAATTGGGATTGCCGAAGGGACCTCCCTTCATTCTTTCAGCCGGATCATAGGGAGTGCCCTGGTATTTATCCCGCATGATCGTCATCACATCCTCTAGGGACAATTTTTTATCCGGTTTTACTGAAAAAGGAAATTCCATATTTGGGATCTCCGGGCTGAACTGCCGGGAGGGAGCGACCAGGTCAAAGAACCGCCACATCCGGGCTCTGCCGCCTCCGCTTCCTGCCGCGCTGGTTTCGCTGGGAGAGTAGGCTTTTTTCCAGTTGAAAGGCTCTCCGCTCTCAGGATCATAAAAACCCATTTCAATGGCAAAAGAGATAACATTAGAGGATGCTAAAAAATAATCCTTATTTTCCAGATCGATCTCTCCGATCCTGGATTCATTGGGACAGACGCTGACATGATCATCCGGAACTCTCTGGGCACACCAGACTGCGCCGGGTTTTCCTGTCTTGGGGGACCATAGCGGCCCCACCGGCATGATCTCGAAGATCCAGACTTCCTGAGGATCCCCGACTGCCAGCATCTCACCACCATCATGAAAGCCGTAACCGTATTTTTCCGCCAGAGTTCCCATAGTTGTTATAGCTTCTCTTGCGGTTTTACATCTTTCCATGGCGATAAGTGTCAGGGTGGTTATATCCATTACGGCGGAAGGCGTGTTGTTGTACATTTTCCGGCGGCATCCTATGGTAGATTCTCCTATGCCCAGCTGCTGGTCATTCATGTATCCGAAAACACCATGGATATACGCATAGGTATGGGAAATCTGCGGGATGGTGACGCCGGTATCATTCTCCACATACATATCCCATTTGTTCCCCACCTCCGGAGGCCAGGTCCTGATCTGGTTTATATGGTAGATTTTACGGACTGCATCTTCAGGGTAATCAGCGGCTGGAACGTGACGGAAGGTAAAATCACACATGCCGCAGTCGGCTGCATGGGTGGTCATAACCGATCCGTCCACAGAGGCATCCTTTCCTACCAGGACCACGGTGCATCCTTCGGGAAACGGAGGCCATAATCGATCTTTTGATATTTCTGAACTGACATCCCCTTGTATAAATAGAGAAAGCAGCGGCAGCATGAATAAAATGAAGTATAAAAGCCGTCTGTTATTTTTCATAGAGATACTCCTGAATTCATTTTTTTCTAATTATTTGAAACGAAAATATCGTCTTAAATAGCATTAATTATAATATACATTCTTTTTTTCTGCTTTATCCGGGTCATGATAAAAATAACCCACTCCCTTTTCAACCACTTCAGCATAGCGGGGGACATTGGAGATCTCTATTGTGTTACCAGGTTCTTTGCGGGAGTACTGGTTAATGACTTCCAGAATTACGGAGCAGTGCTGTCCCACTCTTTTATCCATAGGCCATCCCAGTTCATCATAAGGCACGAACAGTTTGCCTTTTTTCGAAAGACTTAACAGAAAGGGATCCTGCCCGTCCAGCAAAAACTTAACGGTTTTGGGCCCGGTAGGCTGATCCAGAAAAGGAATAGGTGCCTCCAGTAAAAAAGGAAGCGTATCGGAATAATCTCCTATCTCCCGGTGGGATAGCCCCCGGAATCCACTGGGAGAAGGCTCCACATGGTTCTCGAATCCTTCTCTGGCCTTAACCGTAAGTGAAGCCATGGTGGCGATACGCATCGCTTCTTCCGGAGCAACGATGCAGTTGGTTACCGGGAACATTGTTTCGGCTCCATGGACATCAAAGGCTATATGAACATTTTCCTGCCGCATGATCTCCATGGCGCCATAAGTTACCTGTTCCATCAAAGGTCCGTCCGGGCGGCCCGGCCAGGTCCGGTTCGTATTCCTAATATCCAAAAAGGAAAGCAGCTGGCGTTCGGGATAGTGAATGTAAACATCCGGATCAGGCCACTGATCCAGAGGCGAGCACTCTCTGTTTCCAAACCGGAATTTTTTTGTTCCCCAGGATGTCGGCACTTCAAAATACAGGGGATATCCGTCTCCTGGACGGGTATTTCTGCCGCCGCTGTTGTTGAATTGGGGAATAATGATAAGGGTTCCCTTTTCTACCACAGCATTTTCTAGAAATATCAATGCAGTTAAAAGAGCGGCCGGTTCATTGGAATGGGT
>CAZLBV010000101.1:0-6177 GCA_964557845.1 uncultured Eubacteriales bacterium
TCAAGCTCTTCGAGGGTAACCGGGATGCTTTGGACGAAATCGAATCGGCCCAGGGCGTGCCCCGGACAATAACCGAAGCTTTGGGAGAAGAATTGACCGAGCCACATCAGACTGTCGCATCATACGGCGGAACGGGAGGATCCCAGGATCCCATGCACCATGGTCACGGAGGGAGAAAGGCTGAGGTAGACATCGACACCGAACGCTTCTTCCGCGTTGTCGACCGTGGGATTCTGGAACACCACTCTCAGCCATCGGGCCTGCCTCTGATCCTCGCAGCGCTGCCGGAACATCATCATATGTTTCACGAAGTCAGCCACAATCCATTCCTGATAGAAGAAAGCATCGATATCCACCCGGATGCACTTTCGTCCGTCGACGAACTCCGCAAGCGAGCCTGGCAGGTTATCGAACCTCACTATCATGCGCGCCTGGCCGTACTGGTCGAGAAATTCGGCCATGCAAAATCTAAAGGGCTCGGCAGCGATGAGCTGGCACAGATCGCTAAAGCGGTCGTGAACGGGCGCGTCGCCACATTACTGATCGAAGCCCAACGCGAGGTTCCCGGCCGGATCAATGCCGCAACCGGTGACATCAAGTTGGACGACTTGGCACATCCTAAGGTAGATGACCTGCTCGACGACCTTGGCGAGTTGGTCAAAAAGAAGGGAGGAAAGGTCGTCATCGTCCCTGCTGAACGGATGCCGACTGATACGGGAATAGCTGCAATCTACCGCTATTGAATCGGTAATTATGATGACAAAAACAATAACGGCTTCATGTTTTATCTTTATTTTCTTCTCTACCGTAATCGGTCAAACCGTTATTGAGAATCCGGATAATCCATCAAGGAAGAACGCCGGCCGGGTAGTGGAGCTTACCGAGCTGATGCGGATTGATGATATCGGGAGTGATTTTTTTTTCAAGTATCCTCGAAATCCCAAGGTTTCCTATGATGGGCACCTTTTTGTTCAGGATTATGAGCAACTTCTTCAGTTTGATCCAAATGGAGTTTTTGTCCGCAATTATTTTAAAAAAGGACAAGGACCAGGAGAAATGCAGGAAATTGGTGACTACTTATTAGTAGATAAGATGCTTATCGTCCATGACCGACGACTTTTAAAGATCATCTGCTTTGATTTTGAAGGGGAGTATATCGACAACTTTTATCTCAAAATTCCAGAGGCAGACGACCCAATTGCCATTATGTACACACCCATGACTATTTCAAATGGACACCTATACCGAACAGTAAGGAATGAAGATGATACTTTCTCGATAGTAAAATACAGGATCGAGGATAAAAAATAAGAAAATAAATTTTATGCCGTCAAATCATGAATTGATTTTACTCGTTTAATTTTTTCCATCCGCTAAAGCGAATGTAAGACGTTCCAAAGATCATTTCACTGCTGTAAATTAAGCCAGAAAATCGGAGTACTTCCGAATTCTTTCGCCAATATTAAGGCAGGATCAACAGTCATAGCCCTTTCGTTAACTTGATTAGTGAACCTAAACTATGCGTATATAAACTTGACAATTATGCTATTTTTGTACATAATAACTCCATTTTGAGACTCAATATGGTATTAATAGACCGATATTTAAAAAAAACAGAGGAAAGTTTTTTTCTATTCGGCCCCAGAGGGACCGGAAAATCAACATGGATTGGGATGGTCTTTAAGGATCCACTTATCGTTAACCTTCTTGAACCAGATACCTTCCGGAGGTTCGCAGCAAGGCCGGAAATACTGCTGGACATCGTTCGCGGAATGTCAAAACAAAGGACCGTCATTATCGACGAGGTTCAGAAAGTTCCGGATTTGCTCGATGCTGTTCATCAGCTTTTAGAAGAGAAACGCGGGCTTCAATTTGTTCTAACCGGATCGAGTGCGAGAAAGCTAAAAAGAACAGGAAGCAATCTTCTGGCTGGAAGAGCGGTCATGAAAACGATGCATCCATTCATGGCGTCTGAAATCGGAAAGCGCTTCAGCTTGGACGAAGCGTTACATAATGGCTTGCTGCCGGTTATTTATGCTTCATCCTCACCATTAGAATCCCTGAGAAGCTATACAGCTCTTTATATTAAGGAAGAGGTTCAATTAGAAGGATTCGTGCGTAATATCGGCAGCTTTGCACGTTTTTTAGAGGCCGTGAGCTTTTCCCATGCTTCCGTTCTGAATATAAGCAATCTCGCACGTGAATGTGAAGTAGAACGCAAAACAGTAGAAGGGTATATTTCTATTCTCGAAGATTTGTTGATTGCTTACAGGCTTCCCATTTTTCGCAAGAGAGCAAAACGTGAAGTCAGCCGACAGCCCAAATTTTATCTTTTTGATGCAGGAGTATATCGTTCGTTAAGGCCCCGAGGCCCGCTCGACAAACCGCAGGAAATCGATGGAAGTGCATTGGAGGGGCTTGTGGGTCAGCATCTCAAAGCATGGATAGCCTATGGGAAGGAACGGTTCGAGCTTTATTTCTGGAGGACCCGTTCTGGAGTGGAAGTGGATTTCATCATATACGGAGAAAACGGATTCTGGGCTATTGAAGTGAAGAATTCTTCCAAAGTTAGGGATGAGGATCTCCGGCCTCTCCGTACCTTCCATAAAGATTTTCCTGAATGCCGGCCTCTCTTGCTTTACAGGGGTTCTGAACGCCTTTTGAAGAATGAAATCCTTTGTCTTCCCTGTGAGGAATTCCTCCACCAGCTCTCTCCGGAAAGATCTCTGGATGCAGGTATTTAGATTTCTTCCAGCTTTGTGACGAATCAAGAGCAAGCCTAATTGTACTCTAAGATAATAAATGCTGATATAAAATGAAAATTTCAAATGGCCATCTATTCCAAACAACAAACAGTAAATTCTCCTTCCAAAACTGCGCCAGTGCATATGCCATATTTTGAGATAAAAACAGGTTGGAAATCGTCTACTATTAATGAGTTTCTAATGCCTCCTGTGCTTACATTAGGTAAAGATCATGATTTTGAGAGGATTTGATAAATTTGATTAATGCATTGAAATAAGTTAATATTAAAGCAAATCAATGCATTCTACAATAAACTTGATTCTCTACCCTGCAGGAGGTTGACATGAAAGAAACAAAAAATATAAGTCTTCGTCTTACTGCGGATGAATATCATGCATTTGACACTATTTGTAGAGAAAAAGGTTATAGCAAAACCGGCAAGATCCGGGAATTTATCCGGAAGCTAATAAAAGAAGAATTGGCAACTGCCAGGGTTAGTGCGGATGAATGGAAAAAGATCAAACAAGGTATCCATGAGATCGAGAATGGCCAATACATCTCTTTTACGAAATTAAAACGTGATGTCAGAAAAACCAGTGTGGCGGATAACCAAAATCGCAAATACCGCCCGAAAAAACATAAGCCTACTCGATCCTGAAAATCAAAATAAAATCATCGAAATTCTTGAATCAATCAATACAAGAAAATCCTTTTATTTGACTATCGAGGCAGGATTAGCAGAAAACAATCGATAGACTTAGCTGAGATGATTGTTAATATACCAACAGTAACCATTGAAATATTGTCTAAAAATGGAGACTTTCTTTATCGATTTCGATCGCCGTTTGTCCCCCGCTGTGTGCGATTTGGCAAGATTTATTTCATCGAGTACAACGAACTTAGAGAATATAGTATCCGGAGGATTGAGATCAAAGGATATTCTGAGTGGAAATATTGATGAACAAAACGGTGACAGTATACATATTAACCTAATTTTTGTTCTTGATGTTTTGATATGACTTTAGGAAGAAAAAATAGGTAAATGAGTAAACTGTCACTGATTTTTCTCAGCGATACTCTTGAGCAGAGCCTCAAGCTGGAGGCGTTTTTGCTCCCATTCTTTGTAGAGAGACGGGAGATCTCGTCTGAGGGAGGCATGCTGTTTTTGTAATTCCACCACCCGTTCGCTCTGGGAATAAGTGGCCGGATCCGCCATTTCAGACTCGATCTCTTTGAGGCGCTTCTCCTTCTCATCGATACAGGATTCAAGACGCTCGATCTCCTGATTCAAACGGGCGCGGTCACGGCTTACAGCCTGCCGGGCTTCGGCTTCCCTTCGCTTTTTTTCCTTTTGGGTGTCGGCATCGGTTTTCTTTTGGATCGCCTCCGGCTCCTCAGGCTGCTCACTTTTTTTCTCTTTCTCCCGCTTCTCCATATAATCGGAATAATTCCCCCAGTATTCAGCGGCCTGTCCTTCATCCATCTCCACCACTTTTTTGATCAGCTTATCCAAAAAGCGCCTGTCATGGGAAATCAGCAGCAGAGTTCCGTCATACTGCATCAGAGCATATTCCAGCGCCTCAATGGATGTAAGATCCAAGTGGGTGGTGGGCTCATCCATGATGAGAAAATTGACTGGAGAAAGCAGGATCTTGGCCAGGGAGACTCTGGCTTTCTCCCCTCCGGAGAGAACCTTGATCTTTTTAAACACATCATCCCCGCTGAACTGAAAGGTACCCAGAACGTTTCTCACATAAGGTACTGCTTTATACGAGACCGAGGAACTGACCTCGTCATAAACTGTCGCCTCAAGGTCGAGCATATCGATCTGGTGCTGGGCATAGTAGCCGACTGTTACATTTTTACCTATTCGTGCCTTCCCCTCCTGGGGTTTGAGCTCGCCAGCCGCCAAACGGCTCAAGGTGGTCTTGCCGGCTCCGTTTTTTCCCACCAGAGCGATCCTATCCCCCCGGCTGAGATGGAGATTCACTCCTTTTAGCACCCAGTCACCGTTATAGCGAAAGCCGGCATTCTCTATATCCAGCACATCCTTGAAGCTGGGGGTCTCCACGGAAAGCCTGAATTCCAGCTTTTGGGGAGGTTCCGGCAGTTCTATCTCTTTGAGCTTCTCAAGATACCTTATCCGGCTTTGAACCTGAGCAGCCCTGGTTTTATAGGTTCGGTATTTCTCTATGAACCGTTCCTGCCGGGCTTTTTCCGCCTCCCATTCCTCCCTTTTTTTTCTTAAAAGCCGGATCCGCTGCTCTTTTCTTTCTTCATACAGGCTGTATTTTCCCGGATATTTGTAAAGCTTCCCTTCTTCCAGCTCATAGATCTCATCACTCAGGCGGTCGATAAACGTCCGGTCATGAGAGATAAACACGATACTGCCCGCAAACTCCATCAAGTATTTTTCCAGCCATTCCAGTGAGGGAAGATCCAGATGATTGGTAGGCTCATCCAGCAGTAAAACATCCGGATCCTGGATCAAAAGCCGGGCTAAATAGATCCGCATGCGCCATCCGCCGCTGAATTCGGTCAGGGGAGCCGAAAATTCTTTATCCAGAAAACCCAATCCGGAAAGTATGGTTTTGGCTTTAGCTTCGATCTCATATCCCCCTTTGGCCTGAAATTCATGCTCCAGATCACCTAATCTTTTAAGCAGCCGGTTCTGGTCCTCCGGGCATTTTTCCAATTCATCATGCAGATCTGCAATCTGCGTTTCCAGCTCCAGGATATCCCGGCAGCCTTCCAGCACTGTTTTAAGGGCCGTCGTTCCTGGGAACACGATCTCTTCCTGAGGCAGGTATCCGATCACGAATCCTTTGGGTTTGACGATCTCTCCGTGATAGGATCTTATCTCTCCGGTTATGATCCTGAACAGAGTGGTCTTCCCGGTCCCATTGGGTCCGATCAGCGCCAGCCTCTTCCCGGGATTAACCGCACAGTCCACCCCCTTGAACAGCTCTCTTTCGCCGATGCTGTAATGAAGATCTTTTATCTGCAGCATATTATTTCAGTCTCCAGGAATGTCTTATTATAATACAGACCTATTTTATCTAAAAATAAGAAAAAGTTGTTATCCAAATCTATTGAAGTTATCATAGAGACATAAGCACCGGAATTAGCAAACAAATGTCTTCAAAAAAATGGAAAAAAGGAATCTGCGGCATTTGTCCGGCCGGATGCTGGGTGGAAGTCCTGATTGAAGACGGAAAACTGATCGATATCCGGGCCGACAAGGATCACCCTTTAGGCATGATCTGCCGGAGAGGAGAACACGCCCCGGAGATCGTTTATTCTTCTCACCGGCTTAAATCTCCTCTTAAAAGAAAAGGACCCAAAGGGCAGTATGATTTCGAAGAGATTACCTGGGATCAGGCTTATGAAATAATTGTCACACAGTTGAACCGGATCAAACAAGAATCCGGG
>CAZLBV010000102.1:0-2718 GCA_964557845.1 uncultured Eubacteriales bacterium
AGGGCCTCCGGGTGTCGGAAAAACCTCTTTAGGGCGCTCTATCGCCAG
Source organism: uncultured Eubacteriales bacterium (assembly GCA_964557845.1). Classification (GTDB taxonomy): domain Bacteria; phylum Acidobacteriota; class Aminicenantia; order Aminicenantales; family Aminicenantaceae; genus CAZLBV01. The sequence continues at coordinate 49 of CAZLBV010000102.1, forward strand.
GGCCCTTGGCCGAAAATTCATACGTATTTCTTTGGGCGGCGTAAGGGATGAGGCTGAAATAAGAGGGCATAGGAGAACTTATGTCGGAGCCATGCCGGGCCGGATAATCCAAAGCTTACGGCGCTGTGCCTCGAATAATCCGGTTTTTATGATGGATGAAGTGGATAAGATCGGAGCTGATTTTCGGGGAGACCCATCCTCAGCTCTGCTGGAAGTACTGGATCCCGAGCAGAATAATAGCTTTCGGGATCATTATTTGGGGGTTCCATATGATCTCTCAAAAGTCATGTTTATTACAACCGCGAACCTGCTTGATCCTATTCAGCCGGCCTTTCGGGACAGGATGGAGGTGATCCAGATACCTGGCTATACTGAAGAGGAAAAACTTCAGATAGCTCTTCGTCACCTTGTTCCCAAACAGATCAAAGAGAATGCACTCGATGATACTCTGATCTCATTTACCCGGGGAGCCCTGCAGAAGATCATTTCAAATTATACCAGGGAGGCTGGGGTTAGAAATCTCGAAAGAGAAATTGGATCGGTTTGCCGGAAGGTTGCCCGCCGCGTAGCTGAAGGCAGGAAGGCCCACACCAAGATCTATGCTCAAAACATTGAAAAATATTTAGGGCCTCATAAAGTATTCCGGGATCAGCTTCAAAAAAAAGACCGTATTGGGATCACTACCGGAGTGGCTTGGACAGCAGCCGGTGGAGAGATTTTATTTGTCGAAGCAACCAAGATGAAAGGAAAGGGCGTGCTTACCTTAACCGGTTCTCTTGGAGATGTAATGAAGGAGTCGGCGCAGGCAGCTTTAAGTTATGCCAAATCCCATGCCGGAGAATTGGGTATCAATGGAGAGATATTCTGTAATAGTGATTTCCATATTCATATACCTGAGGGGGCCATTCACAAAGATGGGCCTTCGGCAGGCGTTACCATGGCAACTTCCTTGATCTCGGTTTGTACTGAAAAGAAGATTAGGTGGAATGTGGCTATGACAGGAGAGATCACTTTGCGAGGGATCGTTCTTCCTGTAGGGGGCATAAAAGAAAAAGTTTTAGCAGCTCAAAGAGCAGGAATTAATGTCATGCTTCTTCCTAAAGCCAATAAAAAGGATCTTATTGATATTCCCGCCAATGTTAAAAAAGACATCAAATTCATTTTTGTGGATGAGATCAATGAGGTCTTAAAACATGCTATGATCGATCAGAAAGAAAAAGTCGCCCCATCTGCGAAAAATGATAAAAAACCGCAGAAGTGATTTTTATTATTTCGTAGTTGACAAATAAGTCCTAATTTTATAAGTAGATTAAAAATAAGAATTCATTTCAAGGAGAAAGGCATGGGTAAAAAATTTTTAGTCTTTATGGGGCTTCCAATAATTTTATCCGCATATCTTTTGGCAGGAGGATGGAATAACACACTTATGGGTGCAAGGGCCCTGGCGATAGGAGCGGCTTTTGCCGGATTGGCCGATGACCCTAGTGCCATCTATTATAATCCAGCCGGATTGGTGCTGCAGGACAAAAAAATGAATATCTCTATCAATGGGATGTATATTTCTCCTACCCATGAATACTCTATGCCGGGTGTGCTGAAGGCAGAAAGTAAGAATAAAAACTCTATCCCCCAGTTTTTTCTCAGCTACAAGATGAATAATAAAGTTACGGTCGGTTTCGGAGCTTATGTGCCTTATGCTGGAGGGGGAGTAAATTTCCATGAAGAAGAATTAGGATATCCTTTTAGTTCGAGTCTGGGTATCCTCTCTTTGACTCCTTCAATTTCTTATAGAATCAGTGATAATTTTTCAATTGGATTCAATTTGAATTTTTATCATGGGAAACTAGAAGTCAATACAAATATGCCGGGATATGGACCTATGGATTCCGAAGAAGAAGGTTCGGTAGTGTCAGCAGGACTGGGTTTGCTCTTCAGGCCGATCGATAAATTAAGTTTAGGTTTGAGCATTAGAGGACCGGCTAAAATGTCAATGACCGGCATTACATCGATCACGGCAATGGCTCCAGGTTTTGGTGAGGTTAGATTTGATCTTGATTCGGAAACCAATATCAAACTGCCCTGGGATATTGAATTCGGCATTGCTTACCGGGTGCTGGACAATTTGGTTTTGTCCGGGAGTGCCCAATACACCTTATGGTCTGCATTGGACCGGGTGGAAAAAGTCATCCGTGATGTTCCTTTTCAGGGAGATCAGATCAATTATCAAGAGATGAATTTTAACAATATCCTGATCATGCGAATGGGTTTTGAATATGCCATTCCCAATGGGTTATTCATTCGCGGAGGAGTAGGGATCGACCGGGCTGCTTCTCCTGCTGAAACCTTGAGTATCCGAAACATCGATGTGGATAAATTGACACTTATCGGAGGATTCGGGTACCGTATGGGAAATACTCAAATTGATTTTGTTGCCATTTCCGCTCAAGGTAAAGAAAGAGAAAAAACATCGCCTTTGGAATGGTTCCCAGGTACTGAAAAATATAACTTGAGCGCCACTATTTTAGGGCTGGGAGTAACCTTCACTTTTTAAATAAAAAAATCGCTTTTTAAACAAAAAAATCGCCTTTAAATACTATCAGCGAAGGGCCTGTCTGGTGGACTTCCTTATCTTCCCATTCCACCATAAGATTACCCATGGTTGTTTTGACA
>CAZLBV010000103.1:0-7285 GCA_964557845.1 uncultured Eubacteriales bacterium
GCCTGCTGGCCGGATGAGGAAGCCCTCCACTGGCATCAGCGGAGGGTGTTTAAGCGGGATTAGGGGAGCCAAAATATAAAGAGATCTGGTTCAGAAAAAATAAATAGATCACTATAGAAGCAATAATAATAGCCTGCTGGATTTAATTGTTCGGGTCGGCTAAAATCAAAGGCGGAAAAATGATAAAGAAAGAGCTGAACATACCAATGGGGACAAAACTGGATCTGGTGGCTCTGGCTGTTAAGAGCAGGGCCATACGATGCAAGATCCTATCTTCCGGGGTTCCGGTTACCTTTAAACCGGTACGATACGAAGTCGAGGGGGAAATCCTCACAGTGCTGACCGGGAAGATATGGACCTACCGGAAAACACATTATATGAGCGGTGTGGTCTTGAAAAACAGGATTGACATACCGGCGCTTAATTTAAAGCCGCTTGAGGTGACGGCGATGGGAGAATGGGATCCCGCGGCTGATTTTTGGATGGATGATGAGGATCCTTATAAGAAATATTTCAAGGCTAACTTAAAACACGGCAAAAGGGACATATTCGAGATGGAACAGATCATCCAGTATGAAGATCCGGATGATCCCTATACTGATCCGATTTTGGAAGCGGCTGAATGTTTCGCGAATGAAGATTATGATGAGGCTTACAAAATATTGGAGGAGGTTCTGGTTGAAGATCTGCGCTGTTTGGATGCCCACGCCCATCTGGGCAACTGGGAATTCAACAGGACTGAGCGTCATTCTGTGTTGAGCATCGATAAGGCCATGCGGCATTTCGAAGTGGGGCTTAAGATCGGTGAGTATTCATTGGGGAAAAATTTTAAAGAAGTGTTACCCTGGGGGATCATCAACAACCGGCCTTTTCTGCGCTGCCTGCACGGCTATGGGCTGTCGTTGTGGCGGTTGGGACATGTCAAAGAGGCCAAGCGGGTTTTCAATAAAATGCTCTGGCTCAATCCGGAGGATAATCAAGGCGCCCGCTTCCTTCTGGCCGAGATCGATGCGGGCAGGACCTTCTATGAAAGCGAGGTGTGAGGGATCGTAACGGCGACAATAGTGTCATTATGGATAATGATTTAACAAAATAACATACTTTTCGTAAAACCATTTGACAAAATAGACTTATTCACCTATATTGATTATTGATGGAAATGGCAATACAAGAAATCTTTGAATTGGATGAACGAGTGCGTCTTGAAGCGCGGAATTATCCCAAAAAAAGGGAAAGCTTTGAAGAGATTCGCCGGTCCCGAGGGAAACATTTTATCGGTATCGTTGGCCCTCGAGGAGTCGGCAAGACCATTCTCCTCTATCAACTGCGGGAGATGATGGACAATTCCATCTACATTTCCCTGGATGCAGTCCCGAAGATGGATCTTTTCGAGACCGTTAAAGTCCTCTTCGAATCTTATCATATTTCGATGTTTTTCCTGGATGAAATCCATTTTGTCGCGGATTACAAACAGCATCTGAAAAAAATCTATGATTTCCTTGATGTCCGCATCATTTTTACGAGCTCGGTTTCCCTTTCCCTGTTCGATTCCGCCTATGACCTTTCACGCCGGGTGAGACTGTTCCGGCTTTATCCTTTTTCATATCGAGAATACTTATTCTTCAAGAGAGACCTTCGGATTCCGAAATTGACGATTGAGGATATGATGAACAAGAATTGGAGCGCTGAACACCTGAAATCCGGATATCTGTTCGAGGCCTATCTGAAGGGGGGATTATTTCCCTTCTCGCTTCATGAGCCTGATGTTTTTCCCTTGTTGGACAATATCGTCAAGAAAATCGTACAACATGACATTCCCCGGCTCCACTCCCTCTTTGTGGAGGAAATTTCTTTGGTCGAACGGATGATACAATTCATTGGAAAGGCTCAGGTGGAAGGAATCAATTATTCCAGTCTATCCAGGAACCTGGGAATAACTAAATACAAAGCCGAACAGTATGTGGACATACTGGAAAAGGCCTTTATCTTGAATGCTGTTAGACCAAAAGGGGCCAATGTTTCGAAAGAACCAAAAATTTTGATGTTTCTTCCATTCAGGCTGCTTTACCGGGAGTATGAAGATGCTGTTGGTGGACTGCGGGAGGATTTTTTCGCCGAAATGATGGTTATGAACGGAATAGAATTCTACTACCTTAAAAGCACAAAAGGAAAAAAGATCCCCGATTTTTGGGTCGATCTGGGCGGCAGAGAAATCATTGTCGAAATCGGTGGAAAAGGAAAAGGGAGGACTCAATTCAAAGGAGTAGATTTGGAGAAATCGGTGATCTTCTCGCATCAAACGGAAGTTACCGGGAACAGGCGGCCGTTGTTTCTGCTGGGATTTTTGTGAAACAAGTGATAGTGGTTTAATGCTAAGCTTATGATGCTCATGCAGATTGCGGGCATTCGATTCTACGATTCTATTTAACGATTCTAAGTGATTCTAGCTTGGCTGACATATCATCAAGAAAATAAAGAAATTAGCAAAATCGCTTCAGGGTGAGGGACTCCTTAAACACGATTTTTGGGGCGCGAAAAGTTGGTTTTAAAATTTTCATAGAAAGATGAGAATTGTACCGCGGCAAAGACGCATTCTCAATCTGCTATATGATGTATTACTCGGAAAAAAGAAGAATGAAGAAAAGGCCTCCTGAAAATGGCATTATAAAATTAAGGTTTTATTGGCGGGACACCTAAGTCTTTACATATCTTTTTAGCCAGGGCATTGCTGATTTCAGTATGCCTCGAGCCTTCTCTCAATAACTTGCATTCCTGCGAGCGAAGATATTTCAAGAATTCTTTTCGTTTCATATAGTGAGAGGTTCTTCAGTATAGTTAGATTTTGCTGCTTTTCGAGCTTCTTGACGATTAAATTCAAGCGCTTCTTTTAAGGTTGTTTTTAAAGTTTCAATCAATTCTGCACGGGTTCTTTCCTGGCAGTTTATTCCAGGTATTTCCTCAATCCAACCAATCCACCATTCTCCGTCCTGTTTGATGATTGCGGTGTATTCTTTCGGCATGCTTAATTTTCTCCTTTGACATTGACATTGTAACTTATCAGTTCTTTTATTTCAATTTATAGGCTGGTGATGAAGCTTTCTGAGGAAAAGATACGATTTGCCGGTATCAGACACTTTACAAGCTTTTTAAGATGCTCTATGTATTCAATCTCTAACCAGTCGTCGATGCTGACGATTCTACGATTCAGACGATTCTAGCTTGGCTGACCTATCCTCAAGAAAATAAAGAACTTAGAAAATTTGCTTCAGGGGAAGGAAATTCTTAAACCCGATTTTTTTAGGGCGAAAATTTGGTTTTAAGGATTTTCTGTAAATCAGTTAGTTTTAAAGCGTAGTGAAACCGAATTCCCTTTTTTTTGACTAATTACTGATATTACTTGGTTTCGATTATTTTAAACTTTTTCTTCAGATTGATGATTTTCGCATACGAGTCGTTGATTTTACCTTCGCCGATTTTGCCGGATTTAACCGCAGTGAATATGATCTCAAGGGCTTTATAAGCGATATTTTCGTCATAAGTCTCGCCATTGTTGGAAATAGCCAGGATGCTGCAGCCGGCGTTTATCGCCTGAATTAAAGCTTCTTCAAAACCATAGTTTTCTCTTATGGCGCCCATCTGCATATCATCAGAAATAATAACACCGTCATAATTCAGTTCCTCCCGCAGGATCTTCTGCAGAAAATTCTCTGAAAGTGTGGCTGGATAATCAGGATCGATTCGTGTATTCATAATGTGGGCCGTCATTATCATCTCAGCTTTACCCCGCTTGATCAGCTCCCGGTAAGGATCGAACTCGTAAGCTTTGTAACTTTCAGTTACATCCACCATTCCCAGATGGCTGTCGGTGCTTGCGCTTCCGTGGCCGGGAAAGTGTTTGAGCGCCGTGATAATTCCAGCCTGCTCATGGGCGGTTATAAAAACCAGGGCATAGTCTGTGACGGTTCGATGAGCCTTTGAGAATGAACGATCCAGTGCGCCGATTATCGGATTATCCGGATTGACATCCACATCGACGACCGGAGCCAGATTGAGATTAAATCCAAGGCCCGCAAGCTGGCCGGCGAGTTTCGTATAGATAAGGTCAGCCTTTTCTAGATCTTGGCTGCCAACCTCCTTAGCACTGGGTATTTTGATGAAACCGTATTTTTCTTTAAGCCGGTTGATGCGCCCGCCTTCGGCATCAACCGCCACAAACAAAGGAACTTTGCTGTACGCCTGAAGGTCTGAGATAAGTTTTTTGGTCTGTTCAGGGCTTGTAATATTTCTGGGAAAGCTTTGAGACGGGACGTCATAATCAAAGAGGACCACACCTCCTATATTTATATCCTTTAGAACCTTACAGATATGGGATTCTTCATTGATCTCTGTGCCCCGGAAACCGATGAGCAGCATCTGGGCTATTTTGTCTTTGAGTTCCTGGTCTTTATCCAGGAGACCACCTGAAGCTGTGCTTGGAGAGAGGGTTATGACTGCGGATAATAATCCAATAAAAAAAAATTTAACTCTGAAATTAGCTGTAAATTTCACTGTTAAGTTTCTCAGCAGTGGCAATTTTAAATCCTCTTCCAATTTGAACTATATATCATAATGAGATTTGATTAGTTTACTTAATGGAATTTCAGTTTTCAAGGTCTTTAGATTCGTTTTAGATTCGTAGATCGTGCCTGATGTTATTTCTTCTCGGCAAGGACGATAATTCTGTATTCTGATCTGTCGAGAAAATAAAACAACATATCATCCCCAGTTGTTTTTAGACTGCTGAGCTTGGCTGCTTGGCTGAGCTATTATCTAGAAAATAAAAAAAATAGCAAAATCGCTTCAGGGGGGAAGGGATCCTTAGAGTCGATTTTTGGGGCGAAAATTTGGTTTTAAGAGTTTTATGGAGAGCTGAGAGTTTTAGTGCAGCAGAAAATGCGTCACACACAGCTTGCGAGATTTTTCCGTTAGAATCGATTTTTGGGGCAAAAAATCGTCTCTAAGCAAAGATCGCCAGGGAGAGGTATTTCTTAATTTGTTTAAAATTAATAAGTTGACTCAGCGAAGGCGAAGAACTTAAACCAACCAAAAATAATTTCTTGATTCAAACTTTATTCGGTTGTCATCACGTGTTATTTTATTTATAATTTACAAAAACGTATTTTGCTCTACTTTTGAAATGGAATTGAAGCATTATCTTAGTTTTTAAAAAAATAAATGGATCAGAAACAAAGAAAAGAAAGTTTACTAACCACCTGGAAAGAAATATCATCTTATCTTTGTTGTAATGAAAAAACAGCTCAAAGATGGGAAATTAAATATGGCTTACCTGTCAGGCGGCCTCCCGGGCTGGGAAAATCAAGGGTTCACGCATATAAAGAAGAGCTGGATGAGTGGTTAAGAGGGCATCCATATGAAAAGTCTCTAAATAAGAGTCAAAAAAATGCCAAGATTAAATGGCAAAAGGCTATCACTTATATATTTGTGCCCATTATTTTGGTGATTATGATTTTTTTGTTTTTTATAAAAAATCAAAAAACAAATAGCCCTGCTGATTTTAGGATCGATGGTTCCTCTCTTATAATTTTAGATAAAAAAGGCAGGGAATTATGGCGATTTGATACGGAATTGAAAAATCTTATTGATGAGAAAAATTACAGAATACATTTTCAAATCAAGCAATTAGATGAAATAAATGGCAGCTATAATTTTCCATATCTTATTATTAAAGATATAAATTCGGACGATCAAAAGGAAGTAATTTTTAATGCCATAACAAATGATCAGTTTAGATCAAGAAAATTGTATTGCTTTAGTAATCAAGGGGAAGAATTGTGGTCATTCCGCGCTGGTAGGGAAATCAAGTTTGGATCAACTACTTTTTCTCCTGATTTTTGGATAAAGGGCTTTTTGGCAGAAGATCTGGATGGAGATGGGCAGGATGAGATTTTTATTATTTGTAATAATCGGTATTATGCGCCCACTCAATTTGTTGTTCTCGATTCAGTAGGCGATTCGATAGGAACATACTGGAATTTCGGGAGATTGGTAGATGTTAATTTCACAGATATAAATAATGATAGCCAGCGAGAAATCTTACTTTGTGGAACAAATAATGAATTCGAAAGCCCCTGTGTTATAGTTTTTGGACTAAATTCTATAAAAGGGGGCTCACCAGGAAAATCAACGAATTCTTGGCAGGACATAGAAAAAGGCACAGAGAAATACTATCTCATTTTTCCCAGAACTGATGCGGATAGATTTTATTTTGCCAATGACGGCTTTAAGACCATCGATAATTTAAGTAATAATCGTTTAGCCGTGTGCACTATCAACAGCAATATAAGCTACGAATTAGACTATAAATTAATGCTATTAGATATCCGTATAAGCCATTCGTTTAAGGAGCTTTATAACAGCGCGATAAATGAAGGCATTATATCCACTGATATTGATGATCAAATAAAAAAATTAGCAGAGAATATTCTTTATTTTAACGGGGAAAAGTGGACAGCTGCACCCGCAATGTCCAATTCCTGGTAAGCCTTTCAGATTTGATCTTTGGCTGTTTGATTGGGCCGTTCAAACTTGGAAGAGCTATCATCTAGAAATTAAATACATTAGAAATATCGCTTCAGGGGGAGGGAATTCTTAAACGAGATTTTTGGCAAGGGAAATTAGGTTTTAAGAGTTTTCTATAGAGTTGCAAGTTTTCGTTTTCTAGAAAATGTACTCCAAAATATTTCTGTCAGATTTTTTTCGTTTGAATCGATTTTTAGGACTAAAAATCCAATCTAAACAATGTGCTCCAGGGAGAGACATTTTTTATTTTGTTTAATATTAACAATTTAGGTCAGCCAAGGCAAAGGCGCAAGAGCATGCGAATGCGGGCTGCGGCGGCTTTTTAATGCATCATCCGCCGTGGTATAGTCGGATTCAACCGGATCAGGACCTTGTAATTGGAGATCCCGGCCCATGCGGCCAGATCATCTGCTGTGATGCTCTCGCTGCCTTGAGTGCCGATCAGTATGACTTGGTCAGAGGGGGCAACGGGTGAATCTGAGGTTAACCTCGCCTCCATATGATTGGCGGTGATCGTATCCAGGATTGGATAGCGTTTCCCGCGGATGAGAACTTGAGCTTTCCCGGATACGGATACAGGATAGCCGGATGAATACCCTACAGGGATCACAGCGATCTTTTCCCTCTGTTTGGGCTTATACTCTCTTAGGTAAGAGACCGATTCCCCGCGTTCGACCGTCTTTACATCCACCACCCGGGATTTAAA
>CAZLBV010000104.1:0-9771 GCA_964557845.1 uncultured Eubacteriales bacterium
TAGATGACACGGCTGCAGCGCAGGCTCCGCTTCCGGATGAGAGGGTTTCGCCCACTCCTCTTTCCCAGAAGAGAACCTCGATCTCTTTCCGGTTTAGAACCCGGATGAATTCAATGTTGATCCTTTTTGGAAAGAAAGGATGAAATTCAATTTCATATCCGATCTGGTGCCATTCGATCCGGGCCGGAAAGCGGTCGAAGTAAATATCACAGTGAGGGTTGCCCAAGGAAACCAGTGTTATAGGATAGATTTTCTGGTTTATGGAGAGGGGATAGTCGATGACCTGCTCATGTTCTGTGCCGTCATCAAAGGGTATGCTTTTCGAAGTGAATTGGGGGATGCCCATTTCTACCTTAAAGGTAAACTGATTATCCTTTCGTTCAATAAACTCACAGCCCCTGTTCCCCACAGATGTGCGAAAAATTATTTTGGGCTTTTTGATCTTTTCCAGAAAATAAAGATAGGCCGCTGCGCATCTCAGCCCATTTCCGGAGACTTCAGGTTCGGTGCCATCAGCATTGAAGATACGAAAATTAACAAATCCTTTTTCTTTATCTGTAATGTTAATGATCAAAAGTCCGTCTGCCCCAACGCCTGTGTGACGCTCGCAAACACGCCTGGCCATAGCACTGGGTTCTATAATCTTTTTTGATTCGGCTTCATCAATAATAAGAAAATCATTACCTAGGGAATGGATTTTCGTGAATTTCATTCCGGGATCCTTAAAGTCAGCATAAATTCTTCTGAGCGGCCGGTCCTGTCTCTGCTTTCACGGCGTATCAGCATAAGGACAGCATCTCCTTGATCCAATTCGTTGAGAATTTTTTCAAAATCATTTACAGATGTGATCTCTTCCCGGTTAACCTCAAGAATGATATCTCCCACAGCCAGCCCGTTTTCTTCGGCAACACTATAGCGGCGGACTTCAGTGATGACAACACCCGATTCGGTTTGAAAACCATACCGGCGGGCAATTCCGGGAGTAAGTTCTGTTATGCTTATTCCCAGATCTTTTCCTGTATCTGATTCGCTTTCCAGTTCTTCTTCAGCTTGGGCTTCTCCCACCTTAGCTTTTACAGTCATTTTTTTCTTGTCTCGTACAATGGTGATGTCAATTTCAGTACCAGGTTTAGTGTCAGCGATCTTAAACATCAAGTCAGCGTTGTCTTTTATAGGAACTCCATTGATAGCAAGAATAACATCATATTTCTTTAGACCGGCTTTTTCAGCAGGGCTGTCAGGATCAATATTATTGATGACAGCTCCGTTTTTGAATTCTAGGCCTAAGACTTCCTGATATTTGTCATCGACAGGATATATCCCTACTCCCAGCCATCCTCTGATAACCCGGCCGTTTTCTTTGAGTTGGACAACAACTTTTTGGGCCAGAGAGGAAGGAATAGCAAAACCAATGCCGATGTTGCCGCCTGTGGCTGAATAGATCAAACTGTTGATCCCTACGACTTCTCCCCGCATATTCACCAGAGGGCCTCCGCTGTTGCCACGGTTTATGGCTGCATCGGTTTGGATGTAATCTTGAAAGTTCTGGATGTCTACTCCGGGCAGGCGCTGGCGCTCCTTAGCACTAACAATGCCCGCAGTAACCGTATGCGCGAACCCTAAGGGGTTTCCGATAGCTAGCACCCATTCCCCAACGCGCAGGACATCGGAATTCCCTAGGCTTACGAAGGGAAGATTTTCAGCCTTGACTTTTAATAAAGCCACGTCAGTTCTGGGATCTGTACCGATGACTTCAGCTTTATATTCGTTTTCTTTGAGGGTTGTGATCTTAACATCTACGGCTTTCTCCACTATATGGTTGTTGGTCACAATAAAGCCGTCTTCACTGATGATAAAACCCGTTCCATAAGATTTAGATCTATATTCCTGTTCCCGTCCTCTGGGAATGCCGAAGAATCTATCCCAGAAATCTTCGGTATCAAAATCCAGCACCTGTCTCTTTTCGACTATAGTTACTTCTATGGCCACCACTGCAGGACCTACATTTTCTACGATAGTAGAGAAATCCATTTCCGGCCTTCCTGTTTGAGTCGTTTGTGCAAATAAATTGGCAGAAACTTCTGCTTGTTGGGGAGCAGAGCTGAGGAATGCCTGTTTGGATCCATCCGGGTCGGACTGAAGGATGACACCAGCAGCAATCAATCCTAATAAAAAACCAATACTTATAGTAACAATGTATTTTTTCAAATCCCTACCTCCGTATTTGTTCTGTTTACTTTGATTTGTGAATGATCTAAACCATAACTTAAATTAACATAATCACGTAAAAAAGACAACATGACTTAACCTGAACTATTTATAAAAAATGCTGCTGTGCTGCCCTGGATTCAGTGAAAAAGTTGCATAGTGCTTTACCATTTATCATTGAAAAGTTAGAATAAGACAATCCAAGGATTCTTAAGATGATACGATTAAAAAAGGGAATACTCATTGTTTTTGAAGGGATTGATGGAGCGGGAAAAACTACGCAGGCAGAAGCCTTGAGGGATAGATTGTATAAAAGGGGATTAAAGGTTTTATTCTTCCGTGAGCCTTCAGAGGGAAAGTGGGGCCGTATTATCAGACAGAAGGCTGCCCAAGAGAATTCGCTGTCTCCGGAAGAAGAATTGGACCTTTTTCAAAAGGACAGGCAGGAAAATGTCAATTTGAATTTAAAACCTGCTCTGAAAGCAAAGAATATAGTCCTTTTAGATAGATATTATTTTTCTACCATGGCTTATCAGGGAGCAAAGGGGATCGATCCTGAGTTCATCCGGAGCCTGAACCAAAAGTTCGTGGTGGAACCGGATCTGGTTTTCATTATGGATATTGAGGCTGATAAAGGATTGAGCCGCATTCAGAACCGGAAGAACCGGGATCTTCTATTCGAACGGGAAGATTATCTTGTCAGGGTTAGGGAGATCTTCCATAGTATCCAGGGAGAAAATATAACACATATTGATGCCCGGCTTCCCCAGCATGAAATAACAGATATCATGGAAAAAGAAATTTTAGAGTATATCGAACCCTTTATGGAGGTGGACGATTAAGAGGAATTTTGCTATATTTAAATCATGAGTTTAAGAGATGGAGTGGTTTTAAAGATCAAAAGAATTTGGTCAAAAGATAAACCTAAAGAAGAAGAGGAAGGCAAAAATGGGGGACAACCCCTAAAAGAAAAAAAATTCAACAAAAAAAAGTTTTTTTTCATTCTTCTTTGGGTAGGTCTTTTCTCGGCTGCACTGGTGATGGGAATAGCTGTAGGCGCATACAAGGCCATTCTTACAAATCTACCCTCGATAACCCGGTTAGAGGAATTCAATCCAGATATAATAACCTATATTTTTGCGGATGATGGAGAAGTCATTGGTGAATACGCAAATCAGAAGCGTATCGAAGTGACTTATGACCAATTGCCCCAGGTGCTTATCAATGCCATTATAGCTACAGAAGATCCACGGTTTTATAAACATAAAGGGATTGATGTCCTCGGAATTTTGAGGGCGATCAGAGAGGATATTAAACTTGGGCACCGGCCCGGAAGATGGCATGGAGGAAGCACTATCAGCCAACAATTAGCGCGTGAGATTTTTTTGCACAGAGGGCAAACCATTCGGCGCAAACTAAAGGAGTGGATCCTCGCCATTCAGATCGAAAAGCGTTACAGCAAGGAAGAAATTTTAACCATGTACTGTAACCAGTTTAATCTTGGTTATGGATGTTATGGTGTGGAGGCGGCCTCTAATCTTTATTTTGATAAAAGTGTTTCAGATTTGACTCTGGAAGAGGCGGCTGTAATAACCGGTATTTTTAGAGGCCCGAGTTATTACCTGGTTTATGATAATCCAGAAATTACCATCCAGCGCCGGAATCATGTGTTCAGGCGCATGCTGGAAGAGGGGTATATTCCCAAAGAGGAATATGACCGATTGATAGAAACACCTCTGAATGTGCTGCCTCTTCATCGGAGAGATTCTGATTTTGCCGGGCATTTCCGGGAGGAAGTCCGGAAATATCTCTACGAAAACTATGGGAGAGACGCCCTTTACCGTGAAGGTTTAAAAGTTTATACCACTCTGAATGTAGAGTACCAGAAATATGCAGAGGAAGCCTTAAAAAAGCAGCTCTGGGTGCTTGATAAAAGGCAGGGATGGAGAGATGATAAGATCAATTTGGTTGAGAGGGGGATCGAGGAACTTGAATCTTTGGAGGAATCGATCAAAGATCCTCAATCAGAGAAATTGCTGCTTTTGACCTGGAGAAAACCAAACTTGGAGGTAGAGGATATAATCGAAGCCGTTGTCCTATCCGTAGAATCCCAGAAAGCCGTAGTTATGTTCAAAGACTATTTAGGGACCTTAACCAATAAAGATATATATACCTGGACATGGACCAGAGATTTAAGGAAGCTTATTAAACGGGGAGATGTTATCCATATTCAGGTTGAAAAAACCGATGAAGAAAAAAGGGAATTCACTGCTTTGCTCGATCAAGAGCCTTTACTGGAAGGGGCCTTCTTGTGTATCGAGCCTCAGACTGGCCAAATAAAAGCAATGGTAGGAGGGTATTCTTTTCATAGAAGCCAGTGGAATAATACAACTCAGGCTATGCGTCAATCCGGGTCTGTGATTAAACCCTTTTTATATACGGCTGCTTTGGAAAATGGATACACTCCAGCGACAGCTATAGTGGATGAACCAACTGATTTTGAGGATAAGTGGTCGGGAAAAATATGGTCTCCTCCCAATTACGATGAAAAATATAAGGGCAGGATAACCTTGCGTCAGGGTTTGGAAGAGTCAAGAAACATTATTACCGCCAAGTTGCTCAATTATATTTCACCGCAAACTGGTGTTCAGTACTGCCGTAAATTCGGAATAACCTCTCCTTTAAATCCTTATTTGAGCCTGGCATTGGGAGCTTTTGAGATAAAGATGATCGAACTGGTATCAGCTTTTACTACATTTCCCAATAAGGGAGTACGCGTAAAACCTTATTATATATCCCGGATCGAAGATAATGACGGAAATGTGCTTGAGGAAAGCATGGTCGAATCTGAGGAGGTTATCTCTCCTCAAATAGCCTATATCATGACATCTTTGCTCCAAGGTGTGGTTCAAAGGGGAACAGCAACTTCAGCGCGGAGACTGGAGAAACCGATCGGAGGAAAAACAGGAACTACCGATGGCCATACTGATGCCTGGTTTATAGGGTTTACTCCTTCGCTTTGTGCCGGTACGTGGGTTGGTCATGATAAGGAAAAAAAGACCATTGGGCCAAGACAATCAGGAGCGGTTGCGGCTCTCCCTGTCTTTATAGACTTTATGCAGCATATTATCGATGCGGAAAAACAGGCTGCAGAGGACAATGGAACAGAGATCGAAGAAGAGGTTTATGAGATGCCTCCTAATCTTGAATTTGAAAACATCGATTACCGTACCGGTTTGTTAGCGACTCCTATCTGTCAGCATATTATCCGGGAAGTCTTCATCCAGGGCACAAAGCCTAATCGGTTTTGTTCTTATGAGGATCATATGTTGGCCCTGGATTATTACAACACTATGAAAAAAAGAGAAGATTAAATCAGAAGTAAGAAGATAGAATATAGAAGATAGCTAAGAACGGCGGCGTACGAGTAACCTGGATTATTCAAGCGCCGAGCATCCTTTGAAAACCCAAATCTGCCTGGATCATCAGCAATTTTTATGAATAATTCAGACTTTTGGTTCAGCCTAGGAAGAGTTTTACAGCCATAATAGAAATTGTGATCGCTAATACGATCCTAATAAACTTTTCTCCTCCCTTTACAACCGCACGAGCTCCCCACCATCCTCCGATAGAATTTCCGGCTGCCAGTACAAGTCCGTATTTCCAGACCACATTTCCCGTTAATATAAAGACCAGAAGTGCGGGCACTGTATAAACTAGAATGATAAAAACCTTGTGCATATTGACTAAAACCAGGTTGACCCTTAATAAATGATAAAGAGCAGCCATCAATAAAAAACCCACTCCAACCTGGATAAAACCGCCGTAAAAACCGATCGCAAACATAGCGGGGTAAACCGACCAGTGGCTAGTTGTTGCCTGGAACCGGTTTTTATAGGAACTGGTTAAAAAAATGGAAATGACAATAAATAATAAAACCACTGCCAGAATCTTTTGAAATAGATGATGACTTACCTGTGTGGCAGCTACGGCGCCGAGAATTGCTCCCGGCAGAGTGAAAACAGCTAAGCCCAAGCTGGTTTTAAATTGATAAAATTTGTTTTTCCGGAAAGATGTAACTGCAAAAATATTCTGAAGGAGAAGAGCTATCCTATTGGTTCCATTAGCCATAGCAGAATCCATTCCCATAAAGATCAAAGTAGGTAGAGTAAGGCTGGAACCGCCTCCGGCATTTACATTGATGAAACCGGCTACAACACCAACAATAAAAAGAAGTATCAAGTTGAGAAAATCCATAATAATTTCAAACCAGTATGATAATCAATTAAACCTGAATGATACTTTATCTGAAGAATTCAGTAAAGGAAGGAATTATTTAAAATTTATAAAGGGAGGGTTGTTACTTTTTTTTCTTAGTCTTACTTGATCCACTTGCTTTTGAAGATGAGGACTGGGTTGATGATCTATTAGATGTTCTGGGAGGAGAAGACTGCCGCGATGTAACAGGAGGAACAGTTATTTTTTCATTTTCCGGAACGGATTTTAAGTACCTGCCGGTTCCCTTTGAAATATAATCATAAAAGCGGCTTACACTGGCACGAGGATTAATGTATCTTGAAGAGGATGAACTGGATGTACGGCTTCGAGAGATACTCGAAGATGATGGATAGCCCGTGGGCCTTCTTAAAATATTTCTTTCATCAGAAGGGCTTTGTTCTTGGATCGTTCTGGATCTGAGATTCTCACTTGTGGATTTTTCTTCAATATCCCGACGATTGAGAATTTGTCGTTTTCCGGGATCGATTTCAGATGTTCCGGGGTCTTTTCTAAGTAAAACTCTTTTTTCATCCAACTTTTCTACTGACAATACATGATTTTCCAGTTTAACATCGGGTGTCCTTGGTAAGAGTTTTATTTTATCCAGTTTTTTTATCGAATCCTGATTGATGGCTATCCTGGATACATCTCTGGATTGAAGCTGATCTTTATGGACTATGGTAAGAGCTCTCGAGTTATAGGGTATTTCCCCCTCATATCTTCCGTAATAAAAATCGTTGATGATAACCCCTGGGTAACCCCAGTAACTCAGCGGAGCCCAAGCCCAATAATCATCTCCCCAATACCAGCTGACCCATCCAGGCCCCCAATGGGCTGTAGGGATCCAATACCAACCAAGGCTTGCATTCCAATGCCACCTGCCGTAATGAAAAGTTACCCATCCCCATGGCTCAAAAGGAAGCCATGTCCATCCAGATAATGAAAGCCATATCCATCTTCCATGATAGTATGGTTTCCAATCCATACCGACTCCCCCGGGCAGCCAAGCATGGCCTAATGCAGGAAGATAGATCCACCTGCCGTATTCATTCAATTCGGATTCGAAGCCTCTCAATTCATTGGGGAGATAGTATTTGGCGAAATGCTTTCTTACCACTCCTTCCCTCTGATCGCTCCAGATGTCGAAACTGTCTTGAGTGTCGGCGATCAGGCGAGAAGGGCGTTCCGGAAATCTGCCGTCCGTCGCATTCAACCAATGGCCCTCGTTCACTAACAACGAGCCGATTTCACCGGCTGCTTCTACGACTCCGCGAAAGACAGATATTTCCGTACCTGAGACCTGGTCGACATCTATTCTATATAAGCCTTTATCCAGAATATAAAAAGAAGCATCTGGAGTATGGACCTCAATACTCTTTTCTCTTATGATCTGCTGTAAACTGAGGTAGACATTACCTGACCAGATCCTGACTTGACTAAGATCATTTTCTTTGTCAGGAAGGTTCATCAAATCGATCTTGGTTTCATTATTCAATCTAAGATAATTGCCGTTCTCAAGATAAAGTTCTACTCTACCATCAAGAGTACTTAATCGGTCCCCCTCGATGAGGGGCATATTTTGCACAGCACCTTCATAGCCTAGATCTGATGCCTTTTGGATATAAGCGTCTCCTGTAACATAATTTAGTCTTACAAAAGATTCATTAATATATTCGGTATTAACGGCATATGCGGATAAGAAAGATAAAGTGACAATTATAATGATCGCTTTTGCCCGTAACATTTTTTTCTCCAAATCTACTCTAATTCATGCAAATGTTATGCCAATTCATTCCCCCTGAAGAGATCAGTTTTTTCTAGGTTTTTATGTCCTGAATTGGTGACGGGTGCTATTTCTTATATACACTTAAGTTGAACCCATAAATTTTTGTGGGTCTCGATCACCGGATCTAATTCTTTTTTCAAGGCTTCCGAAGCCTCTAAACTTATGGAATCAGGTTTGCCATTTCCAGAAATTTGCAGCAGAATTTCTTTACTCCCTTCCCTTAAACCTTGCAGGCTATATCCCCCCTCTAGAATAAAAAGGATTCTTCCGGCGGCATACAGGTCGGCTATTTTTAACAATATCGAGGTCATGAAGCTGAATCCGGCTTTAGTGACGAGCATTCTGCCTAAGGGATCTTGGTGATAGATATCGAATCCAACTGAAACCAGGATGAATTCAGGTTGAAATTGTGTGGCGATGGGGAAAAGGATGTCATTATAGATAAGTGCAAAGTCCTCGTCTGTCTTTCCAGGGGACAGAGGGATGTTGACAGTATAGCCCTTTCCCTTTTTTTCTCCGGTTTCACTCCAATGCCCGGTTCCAGGGTAATAAGGATACTGGTGGGTTGAAAAGTAAAGAACGTCATCACGAGTGTAGAAGCTATTTTGGGTGCCGTTTCCATGATGGATATCCCAGTCTGCTATCAATATCCGCTTGATCCCGTGGTTGGTTATGAGATGTTCGGATGCAATGGCGATATTGTTGAAAATGCAGAAACCCATGGCTCGGGACCTTTCAGCATGATGGCCGGGAGGACGGACAAAGGCAAATCCATTATTTATCTTCCCCTCGATTATATCATCGGCAGCCTGGAGGACACCTCCGGATGCTAGAAGTGCGGTTTCGAAAGTCCAGGCATTGGTTGAAGTGTCCGGATCAAGGAAAACCCGGTCTTTCCCTGAAGTATTCCGGATTAACTCAAAATATTCCGGCGAATGGATGGTTAAAATGTCATCAGGGGTAGCTTTTCTGGGGATTATGGAATAATAAGGAAAGTGTATTTCCTCTTCGATCATGGAATAGATCGCTTTCAATCGATCCGGAGTTTCAACATGATATTCACCCATATTATGATCGAGGTAGCGTTTGTCTTTTAAAACACCGGTTTTCATGATTGAGTTTGTTTAAAGAATGGTTTCCATTTATCTGGAGAGGGCTTGGGAGTCATAAGGCTCACTCCGATCAAAAGAACCAGAGATACTGCTAAAGCTGGATAGATAGCCGGTATGCCAAAGGGAAGCTGTCCGTTTATTTTATTTATAACTTCCCAGATGATGGTAGTGAACATCCCGCCTAAAATAGAAAAAACTCCACCGGCTGTGGTTGCGCGTTTCCAGAAAAAAACGGCTAAAAGCGCGGGAGTGATCCCAGCTCCGTATACTGTATAAGCGGCATAGGCTGCATCCAAAATTCTATCGAAAAAGGCGATGAGAGAGTAGGCAACGATTCCGAGAAAAATAACGGTAAGCCGGGAGAGAATGATCATTTTTTTGTCAGGA
>CAZLBV010000105.1:0-7994 GCA_964557845.1 uncultured Eubacteriales bacterium
AACCGGATTATCTCGATTATGACCCTAAAGCGATCATAATCACGCACCTTCACCCTGATCATGCTTATTTCGTCCGCAGCCGAAGTAAAAGTTTCTCCAAAGACATTCCTGTCTATGCCCCGGAAAAAGACGAAAATTCAAAAATCGAAATCCTTGACTCTGAAAAAACTATCGCGGGCTATATCATCCATCCGATACCGACCCATCACAGTTTAAAAGTGAAGTCTCAAGCGTATAGGATCGAAAAAAATTCCCGGAAGATCCTTTATACAGGAGATATGATATGGATCAATAAAGAATATCATAGACTATTTAATGGACTCGATCTGGTGATCACAGAAGGAAGCTACCTTCGAAAAGGAGGACTGGTCAGAAAAGATAAAAAAACCGGAAAGATCTACGGACATGCAGGAATCCCAGATCTTATAAAGTTATTTAAAGACTTCTGCAGTCATATTGTTTTAATACACTTTGGATCATGGTTTTTTAAAGATGCACAAAAGGCAAAGAAAAAATTAAAGGAACTGGCAGACCAAAACGGAATTTCTATTACCGCAGCCTATGACAATATGAAAATCAGTTTATAAAGGCTAAAACTATTTTTCTTTCAAGGAGAATCAGCATGAATGACTGGTTGGATATAATCCCCAAAAATGAAAAGGATAAACTGAAGAAAAAAAAACAGCCTGACTGGACCTCGCCCATGCTGGCAAAATTGACCCATGATTATTTTTCTGCCCCAGACTGGATTTACGAGAGAAAATTGGATGGGGAACGCTGTCTGGCTTTCATATCCTCTGGAAACGTCACACTTAAATCCCGCAACAACAAAAATATCGGGGTCAGTTATCCGGAAATAGTGGAAGCTTTAAAAAATTCCTCAGTCATGAACGCCATTTTAGACGGTGAGATAGTTGCCTTTGAAGGAAACCAAACCAGCTTTGCTAAACTGCAAAACCGTATGCATGTAAAAAGCAGAGAAGAGGTTAAAGGACTGGAAAAAGTCTATTATTATATATTCGATACCATTTATGCCGGGAAATACGACCTTACATCTCTTTCTTTAAAAGAAAGGAAAAAGATAACCAAAAAAATCTTCAACTACCAAGACCCACTCCGTTATCTTAACCACCGCAATGAAAAAGGAGTGGAATATCACAAACAAGCCTGCACCAAAGGATGGGAAGGGATAATTGCCAAACATGGCCTATCTTCTTATGTTCATACCAGATCATCCAAGTGGCTTAAATTTAAATGCATTCATGAGCAGGAATTAGTCATAGGAGGTTTCACTGATCCTCAAGGATCCCGGGCTGGCTTCGGCTCCCTGCTTCTCGGGTATTATGATAAAAATAAACTGCAGTATGCAGGAAAGGTGGGAACTGGATTTGATGATAAAAACCTGATCGACTTAAGAAAAAAAATGGATGAGCTGGAAATTAAAGACAATCCCTTTAGCGAAGATGAAGCTTCCGGAAAAAGAGTCCATTGGATAAAACCTCAATTAGTGGCCCAAGTAGGATTCACTGAATGGACCGGGGACAACAAATTGCGGCATCCCAGATTTTTAGGATTAAGAAGGGATAAGGATCCTAAACAAGTAAAAAAGGAGGCCTGAAGATGTCTGAAAACATCATAAAAATGGGGAGGTATTCTATCGAACTTTCCAATTTAGATAAAAAGATGTACCCCAAATCCGGAATAACCAAACAGGATGTGATCGAATATTATAAAGAAATCGCTCCCTACATGCTCCCACATATCCAGCAGAGACCGCTGGTGATGCATCGTTTTCCGGATGGAATAGAAGGAGAGAATTTCTATCAGAAAGCCGTTCCTGATTATTTTCCGGATTGGATAAGACGAACGAAGATCACACTGAGAGAAGGCGGATCTGAATATTTAATGGTCGTAGAAAAATCCGCAGATCTGGTTTACCTGGCGAATCAAGCCTGCCTTGTCCCACATGTATGGTTAAGCCGTGAAGCTAAAGTTGAGAATCCGGATAAACTGGTCTTTGACCTTGACCCTTCCAGGGATGACTTTGGCGAGGTCAAATTCGCTGCCCTTAAATTAAAGTATATTTTGGAAGATAAATGCTTGATCTCTTATGTCATGACCACCGGATCAAAAGGCTTGCATGTGACTGTTCCTATTAAACCTGAATACTCCTTTGACAGGGTTAGAGAGTATGCAGAAGAACTTGCCCGGAAATTGAGCAAAGATTATCCTGACAGACTAACCACAGAACCGCGAAAAGTTAAACGCGAAGGCAGGCTGCTCTTGGATTACATGCGTAACTCCTTCGGGCAGACCTCTGTAGTTCCCTATGCTTTGCGGGCATTGCCGGGCGCACCTGTGGCTGTACCCTTGGATTGGAAGGAACTTAAAAGATCACAGTTGAATCCCCGCACCTACAATTTAAATAACATCTTCCGGCGTTTGAGCCAGAAAGAAGATCCCTGGAAAGATATGTTCCGGAACAGGAATAAACTAAAGATTTAGCTGTCTAGGAAACCTGGAGATAGAAGACCAGAAGATTGAAGATAGAATGAATTCATAAAAGATATCTATGGTTCGATTGAAATATATAAAGGAGATTTATAATGGCAAAAAAAGATCCGTTGGCCAAATACAGAGAAAAAAGAGATTTCAGTAAAACTTCTGAGCCTGAAGGTAAAAAAAATTCTAAAAAAGGAAAACAAAAAAACATTTTCGTTATACAGAAACATGATTCATCAAATCTCCATTATGATTTCAGGCTGGAAGTGGATGGAGTCCTTAAATCCTGGGCTGTCCCTAAAGGCCCCTCTACTGATCCCCAGGAAAAAAGAATGGCTCTTCCTACTGAAGACCATCCTCTGGGTTATGCCGATTTTGAAGGAGTAATTCCTGAGGGCGAATATGGTGCAGGAACCGTTATGGTTTGGGATATAGGGCCTTATAAAAACCTCCGGGAAACAAAAGATGATGAACACAAAACCATGCAAGAATCATTGTCAGAGGGGAAGGTCGAAGTCTGGCTGGAGGGAAACAAAATAACCGGAGGTTATGTTCTGGTCCGAACCGGAAAAGGAAAAAATGAACGCTGGCTGCTAATTAAAATGAAAGATGATGAAGCAGATGCACGGCGCAATCCTGTCAGCACCGAACCAAAATCCGCGATCTCAGGAAAGACTTTAGAAGAGATCCGTAAAGCGAATTCCGGCAAAGAGGATACGTAAGGAGGAGGCATTGAAAACCATCGAATATATTTATCCACGGCCTTAAAAAATAACTCAGTACTCATCTGTATTCCTTGGTCAAAGGGCATTTATGGCTTAAAGTGCTCATCGGTTTAGGGGCCGGCATTATTGCTGGATTAATCATCGGATCACCAGTCAATCTAGTAGATAAAAAAACCGCTGATATTATCAGAAACTGGGTGGCACTTCCGGGACAGATCTTTCTTACTTTGATCCAAATGATCGTGGTTCCCCTGGTTTTCGCCTCTGTTATACGTGGACTGGCAGCCAGTGAAGATATCGAACAATTAAAAAGACTCGGCTCACGTGTGGTAGTGTATTTTATTTTCACGACTGCTATTGCCATAAGCATAGGGCTTATAACAGCCTCTGTTATTAAACCCGGTAATTATGTCGATGCTTCCATAACTCAATCCCAACCAGAGACGGTTAAATCCGTGAATACAGAAACTTTGACTCAACCGGAAGGAGTTACCAATATACCCGAATTGATCGTTGAGATCGTTCCTGAAAATCCACTGGTATCAATGGTCGAAAAGGAAATGCTTCAGATCGTTTTATTCGCAGTTATTCTCGGCCTGGCTCTTAATAGTCATGAGTCCGGAAAAATCCAAGCTTCTGTTGGAATTGTTAGGTGCTTTACAGGAGATCTTTATGACGGTGGTCCGGTGGGCCATGGTTCTGGCACCCTTTGCTGTATTCGGTCTCATGGCCAGAATAACCATAAAGATCGGACTGGAAGCATTATTGGGAATGGCCGCCTATGTAGGAACAGTTTTACTGGGATTATTTTTTCTGCTGATCTTCTATATGCTGATAGTAACTTTTCTCGGCAATAAAAATCCCTTTGATTTTTTGAAAAAAATTAGAGAGGTGCAGCTTCTGGCTTTTTCCACATCCAGTTCAGCTGCGGTCATGCCTCTTTCCATGAAAACAGCAGAAGAAAAGCTTAAAATCAGGCCCTCCATCACGCAGTTTCTCATACCCTTCGGTGCAACCATCATTATGGATGGGAAAGCTTTATATCAGGGGGTGGCCACTGTGTTTCTGGCGCAGGTCTATGGTGTTGACCTGGGAGTTACATTTTTGCTTCTAATAATCGTAACTGCAGTTGGGGCCTCTATCGGGACCCCGGCTACACCGGGTGTGGGAATAATTATTTTAGCAACCGTACTGCGCAGCGCTGGGATTCCTTCATCAGGAGTGGTTCTTATCATTGGAGTGGACCGTATCCTGGACATGAGCCGGACCATGCTCAATGTAACCGGAGACCTCACCGCATGTACAGTAATGGACAGGTTGGTGGGAGGGAAGAAAAGCGCAGAAGAAGCTGAGATCGAAGAAGAAAAAAGAGAAAAGATAAGGCTTGAAACAAAAGAAGATGTAGTTATAGACGGTGCCTGAAGATCTTTTTCAAGCCGTTAACCAGGATCCAATTGCCTTTAAAAGTTCAATCACTGTTTATCGGATTTTTTTCTTTTTTGGGACGTAAAAAAACGGCCGATCCTTCGGATACCTTCTTGGACGATGTCAGGATCCGGAGCAAAAGAGATACGGAGGAATCCTTCACCTCCCGGTCCAAAGGCACTGCCGGGAATAGTAACGACTTTAACTTTTTTTAGTATCTCAAGAGCAATGTCCCAGGTGGTGGTACCACCAATGATTTTATCTCTGATATCTAACATAATATAAAAAGCCCCTTCCGGTTTAATAAAGGGAAGATCTGTGTGCTTTTTAAGACACTCGAGAGCTAGATCCCTTCTTCTTAGAAGTTCCATTTTATTGGTTTCTATCTCTTTACGGGCATACCCTCTTAAAGCTTCTACAGCAACTCTTTGGGCGGGAACAGAAGCACATATCACCATCATCTGGTGAAGTCCGGTTATAGCCTCGCTCCATTCTTTAGGACAGATCACCCATCCCAATCGCCATCCTGTCATACTGTATGTTTTGGATAAACTGCCTAAAATGAAACAGGGCTGGAAAAATAGAGAGGGAGAAACCGCCGGTTCATCGTATACCAGGCCGGTATAAATATCATCTGAGATCAAAGCGATTTTCTTTTCTTTCAGATATTCCGATAATTTTTTCAACTCTTTTTCTTCAGCGATCATTCCAGTGGGATTATGAGGACTGTTAATTACCACTGCTTTGGTCCGGTCGGTCACCATCGGAATCAACCGGTCCGATTTTAAATGGAATTTCTCTTGCCACAGAAGTTTATATCCAACCGGAACACCTTTAAAAAATCGAGTGATGGATGCATAGGTAGGAAAACCAGGATCTGGTATAAGGACTTCATCACCTTGTTCAATAAGAGAGGCCATAGTTAAAAAAAGAGCTTCTTCTGATCCAGAAGTAATACAGATCTGATCAGGAGAAACATATCTTCCACTGCTGGCGGCAATGAGTTCCCTCAGCTCCGGCAGACCTGCATTAGGACTATAACCAAGGTGCCATATATCAATATTTTCTTTGATCACTTTTCGGAGGGGATATGGAGTCGGAAACGCGGGTTCGCCCAAGCCCAGGTTTAAACAAGATGAATCGGCCATATCATTGATCACACGGAGGAGAGTCTTTTTAACCCCCTGAATACGATCGGCTGGTTTTAATGGCCTCAGCGGTTTCATTATCTCATCCTAAAAGCTGCCGAACCAGTTGCTTATAAAGCAGAACAGCTTCCCTGAGCTGTGATTTTTGCACCTTTTCTGTTTCGGTATGGGCATCGACCCCTTCTCCCGGGCCCAAAAGAAGCGGCTTCCCAAATGTTTTTAAATGAGGAATATCAGTGCCAAAAGGCACCACCGTTTGCTCGATATTTGGGACAGTATACAATTTTTGAGGATCAGACCGGGATATGATTTTAACTTCAACCAGGCTTTTCACTCCGGCGCTTATTTTTTGTATCACATCATGGACGGGCTCAACACAGCGAACCACTATTTCCGCGCTGGCTGATCCCGGAACCATATTTGCGCTTAAGCCTCCTTCGATCCTGCCTATGTTGATGGTGGAATTCCCTGAATCAGAATTTTCACTCAAATCGATCTGCCTAATGAACTCCAAAGCGTTCAAAAGCTTATCCACTGCAGAATCTCCCAAATCAGGGTAGGCCGAGTGGGAGGTTTTGCCCTTTGCTATCAATCTCATCCAGACAATTCCTTTATGAGCTGAAGCCAATTTGTTTTTAGTAGGCTCTCCAACAATGATGAATTCGGAATGGATTTTTAATTCATTGGCGGTTTTGGCGCCAATGCTGTTTCCTTCCTCGCCAATGACAAAAAGCAGTCCGAATCTGTTCTCCCCTTCTTCGATCAACTCCTGTGCGGCCGTGAGCATGGCCGCCAGGCTGCCTTTGGCATCACAGGCTCCACGTCCGTAAATTGTTTGTTCGTCTTCTGAAGCAGGAATAAACGGCGGAACCGTATCCATATGGGTACATAACACTATTTTAGAAGGGCTTCCGGTATCGGCAAACAGATTGTTCCGGCTGCCTTCCACAGTTTGAATCAAGACATTGAATCCGGCTTTCTTTAAAAGTTCGTTTAAAAACAGTCCGATCTGTGCCTCTTCCCCAGTGACTGAAGGGATATTGATCAGGTTTTTAAGCAGTTCAGCTGGATTCATTTTCGATTCCGGAGGCTCTTGACCATAGATATTTTTTCTTTATCTATTACCTCCTCGATCTTTCTGAAAACCTTAGCCGGCATTCCAACGGCTACAACACGGGGAGGGATGTCATCGACTACCACAGCCCCTGCTCCGATCACACTGCTTTTGCCCACCTTAACTCCCTCTAATACAACTGCGTTTGCACCGACAAGGACTCCATCCTGAATGACAACCGGTTTCCGGCTGGGAGGTTCCAATACACCGGCAATCACCGCACCGGCCCCAATATGGCAGTCCCGTCCTATCAAGGCCCTTGCACCGATCACGGCATTCATATCAACCATGGTCCTGGTTCCTATCTCTGCCCCGATATTAATGACCGCACCCATCATCACTATGCAGTCCTTTCCGATCCGGGCACCTTCACGGATCACTGCCCCTGGTTCGATCCTGGCATCCACCTTGTCTAGATCGATCATGGGAAGTGCGGAATAGCGGCCATAGATCTCAATATGCCGTTCCTCTATCTTTTTCGCATGGATCTGCATCCATTTTTTTATCAGAGGAAAATCCCCCACCAAAACAAAAAATTTTCCCCCGCCAAAAACCTTAAATTCACAATCTTTAAAATCTCTTTCGGAGAAGGATCCTGTCAGAAAAACCCTGGATGGAGTTGTTTTTCTGCTGTTTGCGATCAGATCAGCAATAGTTTTAAAATCCAATTTATCTCTCATCAGACCGCCTTACCCCGATATTGGAAGCTTGTGTCACTATAATCTCCGGATTTAGTTCTTGACGGTTGAATTCTTCTTTTAAAAGTTCAGCGATCTTGTTTTGCCGGCTTTCTTCACAGATCGCGAATACAGAAGAACCGCCTCCACTTACATTAAAACCAAAAGCCCCTGCATCAAGGACATTCTTTTTTATTTCATTATATCCGGGAATAAAACTCCCCCTTACTGGTTCGGATATATGATCAGAATTAACGGCCTGACCTATGGTCTTCAAGTCACCTTTACCGACCGCATGGATCATTCCGGCACACCATGACATCTGATCGACTACCTGATACAAAGACATTTTTTTCATTATAAAACCGCGTGTTGTTTTTTGCGGTTTCGGCATTACTGCGAT
>CAZLBV010000106.1:0-7487 GCA_964557845.1 uncultured Eubacteriales bacterium
GTTTACCGTCAGGAGAATAGGTGGCCCGGAAGGCATTGGGGATATCGAGTCTTTCCGGGAAATCGCCTTTAATAGAAACCGTAAAAAGTTCCATGTAGCGGTTGGTGAAAATAGTACGGGGCGAGGCAAAAAGAATCGATTTCCCATCCGGAGTAAATCCCCGCACATAATCAGGATAAGGGTGATAGGTCAGCCGTTTGGGGATGCCTCCTTCAGCCGGCACGATAAAAACATCGGTATTGCCGTCATACTGGGCGCTGAAGGCGATCAGCTTGCCGTCCGGTGAAAAGAAGGCTTCTGATTCAATGCCTTCATCCGAGGTCAGGCGCCGCGGTTGGGATCCGTCGCTGTTCGCAGTCCAGAGATCACCGGCATATAGAAAGGCGATGTGATCGCTGCTGATCGCCGGCTGGTGGAGCATCCGGGTATCTTTGGTATCGATAGCCGATAGAAGAACCGGGAAGACAAACAGCAGGAGAACAGCTGCTATTTTAATTTTTTTAAATTTTTTCATTCTTTCCTCCCATAAAAAATATAATTAAAATATACTTTAATTCCCTTAAAAATAAAAGTGAAGGATAAATTCTTATTTAGATAGATAATTTTAATTGTTTTTTTGATATAATCAGCATGTATCTCATACAACGAGTATGAATAGTATATGATGGAGGTGATTATGATGAGGATTAGAGTTTTGATCATATGTGTTTTTATTGGATTTATGTTTTCTCTGTCCCTGGCGGCAATGGAAACAATAACCAGAGATCAGATCCTCAGCACAGGTGAAGACTGGCAGAAAAGTTATGAAGGTTATGAAGTCGACGAAGAATTGTTAAAAAAGATAAAAAATGCTTTGGATGAAGGCTATAGAATCGATGTGTACTTGGGACTTTGGTGTAAAGATTCAGTCAACAATGTGCCTAAGTTCATTAAAATAATCGATACACTGGATATGGAAAAGTTGAGGGTTAATTATTTTACGGTGGAGCGGTCGGATAAGCAGGACGCCCAGTATTTTGTACCGGAGTTTGAAATAGAAAGAGTCCCTACCTTTATTTTTTACTGTGATGATATCGAGATCGGCCGGATCATCGAGAATCCCGAGAAAAGCATGATCGAAGACTTTCTCGACATTCTGCTTTAATTTTTATCAATTAATTTTTATGATACCTTAATTTCCGGTTTAACAATGCCGGATAACCTAAACATATTTTTTTGACTCATATTCAGTTGTATAGACTGAGATAAGGGTGCTGTCATCAGGATTTTCGATCATACTATTAGAAGTTGGAAAAATTTTTTAAAAATATCAAAAAATAATTCTTCTAACCCTTTTTTCCTTCTTTGATCCCAACATATTTCCACAATTATATATTCAAAAGGACTAAATCTAATATATGAAATTTTTCATAAAAGAAATAGAAAATATAGACTGAGAAAAATGAAAGATTTTTTAACGCTTGAGATATTAGCGAAGTGAACCTGTATAAAAAATAAATGAGAAATATATATATTCAATAACGTTAATAGAGTAATGAATACGAATAAAATAATCGATAAAAAAAAGCGAACATCCGTTTTTTCTTATAAATCAATTCTGACAGTGCTTTTGTTTCTGGTTTTATCATGCAACTTTTTTCAGCGCTGTTTTTGCCAACAAGTTTTAAAAGAAGGGACACGAATACTTAAATCAACATTTTGTGGATTAAATTTTTTAAGTAGAATTAATCTATTTGAAATTAAAATCAATTTGCTGATGAATTTGGGAATTCATTATTGGAATACCGGAGACATATCAAAATCACTGGATACTTTTAAAAAATCTTATGAACAGTCAGCCTCCGAAGATCTGATAAAGGAAAACCTTATAAGCGAAATGTCCATAAAAATAATAAATTTGTATCTTAAAGGGAAGCAACTGAGAAATGAAAATGACTTATCTGGATCATGTGAACGATTTCAGCATGCTGTTAATTTAGCCAGGTTATATAATATTCCCGAGTTTGAAGAGAAATGCCTCAGACAATTAGGCGTTTCCTATTGGGAGAAAGGGGATTACCAGAATTTCTATAAAATGAATAAGTCTGCCTTAGAAATCGCTAGAAGCCTGAATAATAAAAGGGAAGAAAGTAGATGTTTAAATAATATAGGACTTTATAAATGGAGATCCAGTTATTATACAGAAGCCCTTGATCATTACCATGAAGCACTTAATATAATAACTGAACTTGATAACAAACCAGATGAATCGGACTGCTTGAACAATATCGGGATCATTTATAAAGAGATCGGAAATTATCAGAAATCTTTAGATTATTTAAATGAAGCCTTGGAAATAGATAAATCATTACAAAATGATCTTAATATCGCTATAGATCTCAATAATCTGGGGACAGCCTGCATTAGAAAGGGAGACAAATATTCCGATTATAATGAATATCATGCAGCGCTTAATTATTTTGAAGAGGGGATCTTATATGCCAAAAAATTGGACCGGGATGATATTTTTCTTAAGATCGCAAACAATGTTGGGTTGGTTTATATGAAAATGGGTGAATACCAGTTAGCTTTGAAATACTTTCAAGATGCCTACGAAACATCAAAATCTTTAGGAATTCTGGATTCAAAATATACAATACTGAACAACCTAGGCATGATCCACTTAAAGCTGGGGGAGATTGACCGGGCGGAGCATTTTTTTAATCAAGTTATCCATTCCTCCCTGAAAAATATCAATGATGAAGTTTTGATCGAATCCTATTATGGATTGGGCCTATTGGCCAACAAAAGAAAACAATATCTAAAAGCCCTGGGATTTTATAAGAGATCAATCAATGCCATAGAAAAAATAAAGAGGTTTATTTTCCTAGATGAATATAAAGGAGGTTTTTCCCACTATCATATGAAGGTTTATTGGGCTGCCATCGATCTTTTATGCAAGCTGGATAAGAATCACCCAAAATCCGGATATATGAAAGATGTTTTTTATTTGATCGAGAAATCAAGAGCCAATAATGTTTTTGAAAGAGTTTTCTCTCTAAATAAGGGGATCATCCCATTGCCTTCTTCTTTGGACCAAAAAAAGGCAAATTTGATAAAAAGCGAACTTTTTTCCTTGTCAAAAAGCCTGTTAAACCAAGATATAGATGAGACTAGCCGTGTTGAACTCTATGAAAAAATGGTCAAATTAGAGGACGCATATAAAGCCATTTTATCTCATACAGAATCTGAGTTTGCTTTAGAAATAGATTCTCTCCATTTTAGTTACTGTCGTTTAGATAAGATCCAGAATGAATTATTAGATAAAAAGACCGCTGTGCTGGAATATTATTTAGGGGAAAAAAAATCATTGCTTTTTGTCATCACCAAAGATAAATTTAATTTTTTCTATCTTCCTTCAGAAAAAATAATCAACAAATCGGTTAAAACCTACTTAAAATATTTAATCGAGGAAAAAGATTCCTGGAAAGATCCTAAAATCGAAAAGTATATACGGTCTTATTTATTTCCCTTCAAGTTATTTGATGAGGACATCTCTGAAAAAATTGAGAATCTGATCATCGTGCCTGATGGTATGCTTCATTTTTTTCCTTTTGAAATATTAAGTTTTTTTAAGCAGCCGGATCAATATAGGTATTTGATCGAAAAATTTAATATTTCTTATACACCTTCTTTATCATCATTATTACTATTAAGAAATCAAACAATACTTGATCAGCCCAAAAAAGTTTTTTTAGGGATCGGTTGCCCGGATCTTAATGAGAAGAATGGTAAGTATAGAAACAGCGATAACTCATTTTTTAGCTCTTTGAATCCCTTACCCCAATTAAATGGTCTTGAATTTTCTCCTTTACCCCACGCAAAAAAAGAGATCTTAGAGATCTCGAAATTGTTTCCGGAAAAAAGAAAAGAAATTTTACTAGGTACGGATGCCAGTGAGTATAAAATTAAACATATTGGCTTAGATGATTATGCTTGCATCCATTTTGCCAGCCATAGTTACTTAGATCCCTATTTTCCTGCTAAATCTGCCATTGTTTTATCACCGGGCAGCGAGTTTATAAAAGAAGATGGTATCCTCCAGATCTATGAGATCTATGATTTTCATTTAAACGCTGAATTGGTGGTTTTGTCAGCCTGTCAAACCGGCATAGGAGAATTAGTGGAAAGTGAGGGACCAATAGGATTCCCCCGGGTTTTCCTTTATTCCGGGGCCCGCTCGGTCTTGCTGTCTTTATGGAAGATCGAAGATAAAAGCACGGCAAGATTCATGGAATATTTTTATGAAAATCTATCGAAGGGAAATAATAAATCAGAAGCCCTCCGCCTGGCCAAAATGAAAATGATAAATTCCAAGCTCTCCCATCCCTATCATTGGGGGGCGTTTATTCTAAGCGGCGACTACCAAATAAAATACGATCTGTTTTAACGAAGCGCTTCATATCTGGAATCTGTAAAGAGAACTACGATTTCGATTTAATCAATCGGTAAGCCCACTTTTGGTGATTTTTATCTCTCAAATGAATGATTGGGGCTAACTTTTTCTAAAATAAGACTTGAAAATTTCAGCCTATAAAGTTTAATTTTAAGTATAAAAAGTTAAATTAGAGAAATGAACAAAAAAAAAATATGTGTTTTATTAGTGAATGCTGTTGTTATCTTTCTCATTCCCAATCCGGCTTTTTCTGAATTGATCAATGTCCCCGAAGACTTTCCCACCATCAAAGGGGCCGTGGCTCATGCCAAAGAGGGAGACATTATTGAAGTGGAAGACGGGTTCTACTATGAAAAAAATATTGTTATTGATAAA
Source organism: uncultured Eubacteriales bacterium (assembly GCA_964557845.1). Classification (GTDB taxonomy): domain Bacteria; phylum Acidobacteriota; class Aminicenantia; order Aminicenantales; family Aminicenantaceae; genus CAZLBV01. Next base: position 4,811 of record CAZLBV010000106.1, read on the forward strand.
AACATAAGCCTGAGGTCTAAAAATCTCTATGGCGCTGTAATAGACGGAGGAGGGGAGTTTAAGGCCGCTATTTTTATTGTGAGGGCTAAGTGTGATATTTTTGGATTTGTATTGAAAAACTGCTATTCAGGAATCATTCAGCGTGAGAGTCCGGATGTGACCTGGACCGGGCGTTATCTGGTTGTCTTCAACATAGTAAAGGATGGTATTTCGATCAATGACCGGTTTGGAAATATAGGAGCTGCCGAATTGTCCAATGTTTTAATAAGTAATGCCGGCTGTGCTTTGGCAACCAATGATGCCAGAGGAATAAATGTAAGAGACAGCTTTTTCTATAACTGTAGTGGTGTTTTTACGGGATCGAATCATCTTTATTTTAACGCAGACAATATAGTTGTTTTCAGATGTAAAAGAGTTTGCAACGATCTGGGTATCCCTGGTCCAAATGCCAGGGGAACAAACGAAATCAGAATAAATAATTTACAGCCTATAGATATTATATTTGAAAAAGACAGGTCCAAACTGCCGGATTACATTCAAGATATAATGAAGACTGATTCTTTAGGAACTGTGGGATCGTCTTCAGCGGGCTTTTTTCCTGACAATGGAGTAATGTTTAATTTGGTCGCAGATATTTACTTTAGACAAAATGATTTCAAAAATGCAGCTGAGTGGTACAGCCGGGCTGTTGATATAGGAAGGCTACTAGGCTTGCATGAGACTGTGGCGGCTGCTTCCTGCGGATTGGCCCGAGTCCAGGAGAAACTGAGGCATTATAACAGCGCGCTGGAGTATTACAGCCAAAGCATTGAAACAGTTGAACAAATGAGGTCAGGTCTTTTTTATCCTTGTGACCGGATCGGTTTTATGGAAGATAAGATCGGAATATACAGATTTTTAATAGATCTTTTATATAAACTACATACAGAATTTTCTGATTCGGATTATCATTTTCAGGCCTTTGCCTATTCCGAAAGATCAAAGGCTAGAACTTTTTTAGACTTTGCGGAAAAGTTAAATATGGATTTTGAAGGGAATAAAAGTTCTCAACATAAAAAAAAGGAAGAAGAGATCTTCCAGGAAATATCCAAGGTGCATCTTAAACTGCAGAATTTTTATCTGTCAGAAAAAGAAAGGACTTCCGCCTTAAACCGGTTGAGTAATTTGGAAAATCAGTACAAGAGTCTCACCATCAACATAAACAAAGGACTACAGGATATTATTTCCTCTCAGTCCAAAATTGTTCTTTTTGACAGGGTAAAACAGGAACTGCTGGATGATAAAACTATGATCATCGAGTACTTCATGGGACAAAGATTTCTTTACGGGTTTTTGATTACTAATCAGAGTGTTTTTTTCAAACGTATCTGCGAAGCCGAGAAGATCGATCAATATGCAGGTAACTACCTTTATTACCTCACCACTAAAAATATCAGCAGGTTCGAGAGCCTGCGCGGAAGCCGCATTCTTTATGAAATACTAATCCAGCCTTTTGAGCAGGAAATCACTCCCGGCATAAAAAACCTGATAATCATTCCGGATGGGCAGTTGTATCGGGTGCCCTTTGAGACTCTTATCCCAGCCGGTACAAATTTTAAAGAGGCCCGTAACGAAAAAAATCCCTATCTGATCGACCATTTTGACATATCTTACGGCAGGTCGGTATCAGAGGTGTTTAACATATGCAGAAACAGAGAGATGGGAGAAAGAGGTATGGATCTGCTGGTGGTAGCCTGCGATCATATTATCCCCCGAAATAACGGGAATCATAGAATTTATCCCAGGCTTAAATATGCCTTAAGAGAGGCTGAAATTATCTCAAAAAGGATGAACACTGGAAAAACCAGATCCTTACTCAATGAAGAGGCCACCGAAGAGAATTTAAAGAAAGCCGGCCTGCCGGATTTCAGGATGATCCATTTCATAACACACGGGATCCTGGATGAGACAAATTGGACCAGATCCGCCCTGGTGCTTAATCACAGCCAAGATTTAAAAGAAGATGGGCTGCTGCATCCCCATGAAATTCAAAACATGCGGTTAAATGCCGATCTTGTGACACTTTCATCCTGCTACACCGGGACAGGAAAACTGGTTGAAGGCGAAGGAGTGCTGGGATTGATAAGAGTTTTTCAGCTGGCCGGGGCGCAGTCTCTTATCGCCAGTTTATGGGAGGTCAATGACAGATCGACTTCTTTATTTATGGATTATTTTTACCGGCATTTACAGGAGGGACTGTCTAAAAGCAGCGCACTCAGACAGGCTAAACTGCAAATGCTGAAATCCAAATACAATCATCCCTTTTATTGGGCTCCCTTTATTTTGTACGGTGATTATAGTTCAATCGTGATGTCAGACTAACGGATAACAAAATGTTTTTGTGCTTCGGCGATCACAAAATCCTCATTATCACGAGCCTCGACGATCCAGATATAGGTAACGCCTGGTTTTAATTGGGATCTTATTTCTTCGGGAACATGTATTGAAGTGTAATTGCCTCCATCTAATCTGGCTATTGTATTGAGATTTTCGTCTATGATCTTTATATCATAACTATCGGCCTGATCAAGATGATTCCATTGCAAAAAAAGCGGCGGCTCTTTTAATTCTGCGGACGGCTCCAATAAAATTAAGCTGTTTCCGGTATGGTGCCGGAAGGTGTTGGGGTCGATGAGAT
>CAZLBV010000107.1:0-4089 GCA_964557845.1 uncultured Eubacteriales bacterium
GCCGTATATGGAATACTGCGAACTCAGTGCCATGAAGTATTTGCGCTAAGATTGGTTCGCCCGCAGGGTAAAAGAGGCCGACATAAAATCTTACCAGTACTATTATCGTTAAAGATATAAATCTCTGAAAAAAAGCATGTTCCCCATAGAAAATAGACTATTATTGAGTCGGTCTATTTTACTAATGATTCAGGTCATTTGTAGATGCGGCCGGAGAGAATGAGTATCAACCCCTTATCCCCCCCATTCAGTTTCGACACACCCACCACCTGCCTTTCCCCATTTTTCAGGGTCAGTTTTGTGGCAAGCAAAATGATATTTCTATTTTTCTCTGAGGGTGTCGGCTCTTTGTCTTGGATCAGATTTAATTCTACCTGGAAGGACTCGGATTTATCTTCCTGAATGTAGAGGGGCTTGAGATGCAACTGAAAATCCATGCCCATCCCACCCATGCGTACTTGGGAGAAACTGTTTTCCTGAATTTTGATGATGGATGTATCTAACCATTCGAAATTATTAAAATGCAGCAGGTTTTCCAATTCTATTATCAAAGGATCAGAAGCCAGTTTTTTATCGATCCTCTGTTCGGGGACATCCTGGATATTTCCCATGATCAGATCTATTTTAAATTCAAGATCAAGCGGTTTAATATCGATCTCTTTTAATATGGATAACATTTTATCTACAAACTCAGGCCTATCCTCAATGATCAAAAGATTCCCTTCCCTTAAAGGCTGAACCGTACCTGAAGAACTCATATACTGACGAAGGATGTTATAGGCAGTCATGATCTCAATATAATTGACTCTGATTATCTCTTTTTTCAGAGATAAAGCTTTTGTTTCCTGCGATCCCTCAATATTTTTTTCACTACCAGTCAGCGAAAAAATGACTTCATTATTCCCAAAAAAGAAAACCATCAGCAAACTTAATATAAAAAACTTCTTCATGTTATTCCTCCAACTGAAAATTTCTGTCTAAAAACCAGACAATTTTAGTTCCTGTTTCCCTTGACACTAAGGTCATGGTGATCACATCCTGCTTTCTTTGTCCAAAACTACCCAATGAATAGGCAGACGATCCAGAAACAGCATAGTCAGACTCCATATCTGCCTGGCTATTCCTGAAAACTGGAAGGACAAGAAACAGAGTAAGAATAAAGGCTGTTGCTGCCATAAGGGCATACGCCCAGGCATTTCTAAACGGCCAGGGTGCAAAGGCTTTCTGATCCCGAAGGGAAGCGCTTACGGCCCGGTTTACGGAATTACGCCATTCGGGTTCATCCCATACCGTTCTATTTTCCTCCATCCACCCGGTCAGCACTTCTTTGGATTTAACATAACTCTCATATTCCGTTCGGCAGCGGCTGCATTTTTCCAGGTGCGATCGGATCAATGACATCTTTCTTGAAGAAAGATCAGACCCAATAAAAAGGGGAAGCATGTTTTTTGCCTTTTTACATCTCACCTTTCACCTCCTGATCTCCTCAGGATAGAGTTTCTCGATCTGCATCCTGAGTTTCTTCCGGGCTCTAGAAAGATTGGCCCGGATACTGATAGAAGAACTCTTTAAAATACTGGCCGTCTCCTCAATTGACAAACCTTGTTTATCCCTGAGAATAAATATAGCCCTTTCTTTGGGGCTTAATACTTGTAGACACTTGTTTAATTTGACCCGGAGTTCATTCTGGATAAATGTTTTTTCTGGATCCATAGCCCGGGGTTCAAAGATATCCATCTGCCCATCCACCATTTGACCATATTGCTTTTTTTTGTTCAGAGTATCATAACTGCAGTTTATGACTGTTTTATACAGCCAGTTCTTGAAACTTTTTCCCTTTTTAAAAGATTTGAGATAGCGGAATATTTTAATAAAGGACTCCTGGCAGACTTCTTTTGCCTCTTCGACATCGCCGGTCATATAAACTGCCATATTTAAAACTCCTTGTCGATAGGGGCGCACTAACGGCTCGAATGAGGATAAATCTCCTTTGAGAATTTTCTCTATCAACTCTTCTTCGTTCTTCATTCACATAGATAATACCTCTATTCATAAAAAAATGTTATAAAAAGGGTCCGCCTTACTGTGTCCCTATTTTTTTCACTATGCCTGAAATTCTGATGACATCACCCTTAACCTTTACAAGTCTGAAAAAATATCAACGGAAAAATTAAGGTCGATGTCACCATAATAGGGATACAGTAAGGCGGACTTTTTTTCAAAGTTTTTATTATCAGGGTTGACGTTGTAGTTAAAATGAATTATTTTCAATATCAGAAGTGTAAGGCTGCATGCTTGAATCGAGATTTTTGACATTGTAAGGATGAAAGTTAATATTCGGATCGACCGGAAAAATTGGATGGATTCCCGGCTATCGATCCTTCTTTATGTGATCGTGATGCTGGTGATTTTTTTGATTTTATGTTTTTTACCGAAAGAATCTTCTTCTGATAATGATATCCAGGAAGAGGTCTTAAGAGAGCCGGTCCCTCAACTGGAACCCACCCAAAAGATCTACAAGGAGACTATCCCCAAGGGAAAAACATTATCCGATATCCTTGAAAAATATAATTTTTCCCCTCAGGAAATTCACCAACTGCGGGAAGATGTGAAAGCTGTGTATGATCTTAGAAAAATCTTGGCTCAAAATGAACTCCGGATATGTGTCGATCAAACAGACTGTTTCCTTTCCATGGAATATGAAATAGATAAAGACCAATACCTGAAGATAGACAAGCAGAACGGAATCTATTCAGCCGAGATCAAAAAAATCTTATATGAGACCCGCATCAATCAGATCTATGGATGTATTCAGGATAACCTTATCTCTGCTATTCACAGTGCGGGAGAGGGAGACCTTTTAGCTCTCCTGCTGGCAGAGATATTTGCCTGGGATGTTGATTTTCATACCGACCTTCGAGTGACTGACTCGTTTAAGATCATCTATGAAAAAAAATATCTCGACGGCACATTTGTAAAATACGGCGATATCCTGGCCGCAGAATTCACCAATCAGGGAAAAACCTTTCAAGCTTTCCGTTTCACCTACCCCGATACCGGCAAGTGGGATTATTTTGATCGAAATGGAAATTCACTGAGAAAAGAATTCATGAAATCTCCGCTTAAATTTTACCGGATAACATCTCGTTACAGCTTGAGCAGGCTGCATCCCATCCATAAAGTTTACAGGCCGCATCTTGGCGTTGATTACGCGGCTCCGACCGGAACCGGAGTCCAGGCAACAGCTCCGGGAACAGTCTTATTCGCCGGATGGAAAGGGGCTGCCGGCCGTATGCTCCAGGTCAAACACAACAACTCTTACGAAACTTACTATATGCATCTCAGCGGATTCGGGAAAGGCATCAAAAAAGGAGTGAAAGTTGAGGGCGGCCAGGTCATCGGGTACGTGGGTGCTACAGGGGATTCTACCGGCCCTGATCTTGACTACAGGATCAAATACAAGGGAAAATTCATCAACCCTTTAGCCTGGAGATTTCAGCCGGTTGAACCTCTCAGGGCTGAATTTAAGCCTCTTTTTGACGCCGCTACGAGAGATTATTTAATATTATTTGACGCCCCCCTGGTGTATCTCGCTCGTTACAGCCACCTCTCCTTTCCGGATGTGTTGTATTCGTCTCCTCAAGAGGAACAATACTCTTCTCTCCCGGCAGCCGGTTCGCGAGATCTTCCTTGATGAAGAATAAAAAAAGCCGGGGAAAATCAGCCGTCGGTTCCCCTTGACGGCCTCATCTCCCCGGCCTTATTATCTAGAATTTAAACTTTAATATTCCTTTATTTTTTGGAACCCGAACCTCCTCTGGTTCCGCCACCGGAAGAAGCAAAGCCTCTGCCGGAAACACCAATGCTGCCCTGGCTGGAAGATCCTGACAAACCACTCCCTCCCGAGCTGCCTCCGGAAGAAGAGATAAAATTACTTAATCCCCTGCTAACAGAGCTGGATGATCCTGACCCTCTTCTTATTCCGGATCTAGAATTGGCAGCTTTACCAGAGGTAAGACCTATTTCAGGACATATTATCTCGTTGTTTTTACTGGAGTAAACTATAGAAACTCCGGCCATACGGGCATA